>NZ_JAMBNV010000004.1 GCF_023715245.1 Sporosarcina luteola | reverse complement strand
ATCCCTCAAAGAAGATGAGGTGGATAGGTCCGGGGTGGAAGCGTGGCAACACGTGCAGCTGACGGATACTAATCGATCGAGGACTTAACCTTATGTTATTTAAGTACGGTTGAACTTGAAGTTCAGCAACAATGTCGGTTTTATCCGGTTTTGAACGAATAAGTATCGTTCATACATAGTCTGGTGACGACGGCGAAGTGGTCACACCCGTTCCCATACCGAACACGGAAGTTAAGCTCTTCAGCGCTGATGGTAGTAGGGGGCTTCCCCCTGTGAGAGTAAGACGTCGCCGGGCAAAGGCCATCTCCAATTGGGGATGGTTTTTTTGTGTTTGAAAATATAACCGAAGGTTATTATAAGTTTATCCCTTTGCATACCGATAAAGTTAAGCTCTTCATCGCTGATGGTAGTAAAGCGCGCAGGGAACAGGCTTCCCCTTGTGAGAGTAAGACATCGCCGGGCAAAGGCCATCTCCAATTGGGGATGGTTTTTTTGTGTTTATAATTACTTGTGAATAGCAAATCTTTAATTTGTCAAAGGCATTTGGCGCGATTCAGGATTAGTTCAGAAATGTATTATTGTCCCGCGCCTAAAGTCAGCTACTCCGCGCCCAAAGCGAGCCCCCGCGCGCCTAAAGAGTGCAATTCCGCGCCCAAAGCGAGCCCCCGCGCGCCCAAAGAGTGCCGTTCCGCGCCCAAAGCGAGCCTCCGCGCGCCCAAAGAGTGCAATTCCGCGCCCAAAGCGATCCCCCACGTGCCCAAAGAGTACCGTTCCGCGCCCAACTCAAGCCTACATGCACACATCACCCCAGCAAAAAACGCATAAATCCTCTAAATTACCTACTATCCGATAGCCACAATTCCTTGTAATCAATTGCTTTGCACGATACGATGGTAGTCAATCTACATCAAGTGAAATAATCAATGTCAGTTGAACTATCTAGTTGATTGGAGTGGAAAGCGTCCGCCTGCAACGGAAATCAACAGTTGGTAGCTGCAGTCAGTTTATTTCAACCTATAGTCTTGGGAGGTTTGCTAAAGAATGAAAATGGTATTAATCATATTTCTTATAAACATCGTGTATGTATCCTTCTTTACCATCAGGATGATTCTTACTTTGAAGGGCTATCGATATTCTGCTGCCTTCGTGAGTATGATCGAGATTGTCATTTATATTGTAGGTCTTGGATTGGTATTGGATAATCTGAATGAAATACAGAATATAATTGCGTATGCACTAGGGTACGGCAGTGGTGTCATAGTCGGGACGAAGATTGAGGAGAAGATGGCGCTTGGGTATATAACGGTGAATGTCATTACGGCTGGCATTGATTATGAGATGCCGAGGCTGTTGCGGGAGAAAGGATATGGGGTGACGGATTGGTCTGCGCACGGATTGGAAGGAAGTCGTTCGGCGATGCAGATTTTGACGCCCCGAAAAGATGAATTGAAGTTGTATGAGACGATAAAACAGATTGATCCGAAGGCGTTCATTATTGCATATGAAGCAAGGACGATCCATGGGGGATTCTGGGTGAAGTCTGTGAGGAGAGGAAACTTATTTAAATGAGTACGAAAAAGAAAACAGTATGGTTTGAAGTCGGAGAAGGCGAGAGAATTGATGATTGTTTGCAGCGGTTGGCTGCGGAAGGCTATCGCGTGGCGGGCAGGATGGAGGAGCCTGTTTTTATGGAGAAGGATGGCGAGTACGTCCCAATCCGGCAAGTCATTAAGTTTAAAGGGATTTTAGATGAGTAAAATGTTTATTATACGAACGATGGTCATTCTCGGATGGCTATTGTTCGTATTTTTTATTGACGTATTCGAATTCAGTTGGTACACTGAGTGTAGTTCGATAACCCACATATATGCTGAAGGATCGGCTTCAGCGTTTCTACCAGGACGCCGTAAATGTCCGGACTATGTGGAAAGCGATTTCTAGGATTCAGCGAAGGGTGTGCCATATCTTATGGATACGTTCATCTTGAGCATTGTGAATATCCTTGAATGAACTGCTTTCCATGCATTTGGAAGGCAGCTTATTCAAGGATTTTTTAATGGGAAATTAACGAAGTGAAATTCTTCATCAGTCTACTAAAGGAGCGGATTGTCTATGGGACCGAAAGTCGGCGTGATCATGGGGAGTAAAAGTGATTGGGAAACGATGAAGCATGCTTGCGACATACTGGACGAGTTAGGTGTTGATTATGAAAAGAAGGTAGTATCAGCGCATCGTACTCCGGACTTCATGTTTGAATATGCAGAGCAGGCACAGGACAGGGGACTTGAAGTGATTGTCGCCGGTGCAGGCGGTGCCGCCCATCTTCCAGGAATGGTGGCAGCGAAGACATTATTGCCTGTCATTGGTGTTCCGGTTCAGTCCAAGGCGTTGAATGGCATGGATTCATTGCTATCCATCGTTCAGATGCCAGGAGGCGTTCCGGTCGCTACCGTATCAATCGGTAAAGCAGGTGCTACGAATGCCGGATTGCTCGCTGCCCAGTTTTTAGCCGTCCACGATTCGAAGCTACGCAGCCGCCTTGAAGAACGTCGAACACAAATGCGGAATGCGTCATTAGAAAGCAGTGGTGAGTTGCTATGAAAACGATTTTGCCGGGACAGACAATTGGAATCATCGGCGGCGGACAGCTTGGCCGCATGATGGGCCTTGCTGCAAAGGAAGCTGGATTCAAGATTGCCGTGCTTGATCCAAATATGGAATCACCATGCGGCCAGATTGCAGATATCCGTATCGTCGCTCCGTATGACGATGAAGCAGCGCTTGAGGAGCTTGGCGAAGTGAGTGATGTCATCACATACGAATTTGAGAATATTGATTATGAGGGTCTCGAGCGACTCAGCCAAATCGCGTATGTACCTCAAGGAGCCGAACTTGTAAGAATCACGCAAAATCGGATAGCGGAAAAAGCGGAAATACGGGCTTCCGGTGCGCCGGTCGCCAATTATGTCGCTGCTGATTCATTTACTGAGTTAATAGCGAAAATCGATCAGGTTGGATTTCCATGCATCGTGAAAACTGCGTACGGCGGTTATGACGGGAAAGGGCAAGTGAAGCTTGAGTCGGCTAACGATCTTGAACTAGCGGAACCTCTCTTCGCCCATTCAGCTTGCATCGCGGAAGCGTTCGTCCCTTTCAAGACGGAAATATCCGTCATTATCCAACGGAATCCTGAAGGGGAATCGTATTGCCTGCCGATCGCGGAAAATATCCATAAGCATCATATTTTGCATCAGTCGATCGTTCCTGCAAGGGTTGCGGAGGCAGTCCTCGCCAAGGCGGAGAAAGCGGCTAGGAAAATCGCGGATCACTTGGAACTTGTCGGAACGTTGGCAGTGGAAATGTTCGTGCTTGAGAACGATGAAATTGTCATCAATGAGCTCGCACCGCGTCCTCATAATTCAGGCCATTACTCGATTGAGGCATGTAATGTCTCCCAGTTCCATCAGCATATCCGTGCTGTGTGCGGCTGGCCATTGCGCAAGCCAAGGCTCTGGGCGCCGTCCGTCATGGTGAATGTGCTCGGGGAGCATGTCGTACCTTTGAAGAAAGTGGTCATGAATCATCCTGATTGGTCAATCCATCTATATGGGAAGGCCGAGGCGAAAGAGAAACGGAAGATGGGCCATGTGACGATCATGACTGAAGATTTAGAGAAGATATTGGAAGAAATCGATTCGACAGGCATTTGGGCTTAAAAACATACACATTAAATCGATGACAAACTTAATCCATTCGGGAGGAAATTGACATGACAAAAGTGAACGTTTACGTAACATTACGCGAAAGTGTTGTTGATCCACAAGGAATTGCAGCTCAGGAGGCACTCCAGACATTGGGGTTCAATGAAGTCGAAAGCGTCCGCATCGGCAGACTGATCGAGCTTGAGCTTGCAGGGACGGACAGTGAAATCGAGACGCGTGTCAAAGAAATGTGCGATAAGCTGCTTGTCAATAAAGTGATCGAGGACTACAGCTTTGAAATCGGGGAGGTCGCGGGCAAATGAGGTTCGCAGTTCTAAGTTTCCCAGGTTCCAGCTGTGATGTGGACATGTATCACGCCCTCTTGGATATCGTCGGCGTCGGCGCGGAAATCGTCAGCCATCAGGACGCAGACCTAAACAATTTCGATGCTGTCGTCATTCCTACAGGAGCTTCCTACGGTGATTATTTACGTCCGGGCGCACTTGCCCAAAGCTCCAAATCGATTGACAGTCTGAAGGCATTCGCGGATTCCGGCAAGCCGGTGCTTGGCGTAGGGAACGGATTCCAGATTCTTGTCGAGGCAGGAATCCTACCAGGTGCTTTCTTGCGGAATAAAGGATTGAAGTTCAGAAGCGGAAACGCAAAGCTGGCTGTTCAAAATACTACATCGACATTCACAAGCATTTATGAGCAAGGACAGCAAATTACGCTTCCTTTCGCCCATGAATACGGCAATTATTACGTCGATGCAGACACTGCAACACAATTGAAAGAGCAGAATTGCATTGTTTTCACATATGAAGACGGCAATCCTGACGGCAGTGTAGAGAAAATCGCGGGCGTATTGAATGAACAAGGGAATGTCCTCGGCATGATGCCGCTGCCTGAACGTGCAGTGGAGGAAATCATCGGCGGGACGGACGGTTTGCCTTTATTCCGATCAATTCTGAAGAACTGGAGTGAGAAGAATGACAACCATGCATGAACCTACAGCGCAGCAAGTCAAAGATGAAAAACTGTATCGTCAAATGGGTATGACCGATGAGGAGTTCGATCGTGCAGTCGAAATGATCGGACGTCTTCCGAATTATACGGAAACAGGATTGTTCTCGGCGATGTGGTCGGAGCATTGTTCTTATAAAAGCTCGAAGCCGGTATTGCGAAAATTCCCGACAGAAGGCGCGCGCGTCTTGCAAGGTCCTGGGGAAGGTGCGGGTATCGTCGATATCGGCGATAACCAGGCGGCAGTCTTCAAAATGGAATCGCATAACTCTCCATCCGCTATCGAGCCATTCATCGGCGCAGCTACAGGAGCGGGCGGCATCATCCGTGATGTCTTCTCAATGGGAGCGCGTCCAGTAGCGCTTGTGAACTCGATGCGTTTCGGTGACTTGACAGATGAGCGCGACCGTTATTTATTCGAACAGGCGGTTGCAGGGATTGCGAGCTACGGGAATACGATTGGGATTCCGACGGTTGCAGGCGAAGTCCAGTTCGATAATTGCTATTCGAAGCGTCCTCTCGTCAATGCGATGGCTGTCGGTTTGTTAAATCATGAAGATATCCAGAAAGGCATTGCATCGGGTGTCGATAATACGGTGCTATATGTCGGTGCGAAGACGGGTAGGGACGGAATCCACGGTGCGACAATGTCTTCTTCTGAAGTTGCGGTTGATAAAGAAGAAGAGTTGCCGGTCATGCAGGCAGGTGACCCGTATCTTGAGAAGCTGCTCATGGAAGCTTGCCTAGAGTTGGTTAAATCGGATGCTTTGATCGGAATCCAGGACATGGGTGCAGCAGGACTGACTTCATCGTCAGCGGAAATGGCTTCGAAAGCGGGCTATGGCGTTGAATTGAACTTAGACCTCGTTCCACAGCGCGAAGAAGGCATGACCGCCTATGAAATGATGCTTTCCGAGTCTCAAGAGCGGATGCTCGTCGTCGTGAAGCAAGGCCGTGAGCAGGAAATCATTGACTTGTGCAAGAAATATGGTCTGGAAGCAGTGTCGATCGGGAAAGTGACGGATGACAAAATGCTTCGACTTACACATAAAGGTGAGATTGTCGCGGAAATTAATGCAGATATTCTAGCGGAAGACGCGCCAGTCTACTATAAAATATCGGAAGAGCCTGCTTATTTCAGTGAATTCCAGGCGATGGAAAATGAAGAGCCGGCTGTCGAAGATTTAAAAGAGACGTTATCAGCTTTATTGCAACGACCGACAATCGCGTCGAAAGAGTGGGTGTACAGCCAATTCGATTCGCAGGCACGCACGAATACAGTCGTAGCGCCAGGCTCTTCAGCAGGAGTGATCCGCGTACGCGGCACGAATAAAGGCCTTGCAATGACAGCGGATTGCAACTCCCGGTATATTTACCTCGACCCGGAAACGGGCGGGAAGATTGCAGTTGCGGAAGCGGCTCGTAATCTAGTCTGTTCAGGTGCGGAACCAATTGCGGCAACGGATTGCCTGAACTTCGGAAGTCCGGACAAGCCGGAAGTGTTCTGGCAGATTGAAAAATCGGCTGATGGCATTGCAGCGGCGTGCCGAACGTTGAATGCACCGATCATCGGCGGAAACGTATCGATGTCGAATGAAGTGAACGGAGTTCCAGTCTATCCGACACCGACGATGGGCTTGGTTGGCCTCGTGCATGATCTGTCGCAAGTGACGACGACTTCATTTAAACAAGCGGGCGACGCGATTTACTTGATTGGCGAGACGGCAACGGAATTCGGCGGAAGTGAGCTTCAACAAATGATCCATGGCACGATTTTCGGGAAAGCGCCTGCTATCGACTTGGAAGTAGAAGCAACTCGTCAACAGGCTCTTTTGAAAGCGATCCAAAGCAGACTCGTCCAGTCCGCTACTGATTTGTCGGAAGGCGGTTTCGCAATTGCACTTTGCGAGAAGGCATTTGACGCGGAAGGCCTTGGCGCAGAAGTGACTGTTACAGGTTCTGCGGTGACGGCTTTATTCAGTGAGACGCAATCTCGCTTCCTCGTGACGGTAAAAGAAGAACTTGCGACAGCGTTTGAAGCGATCGTAACGGATGCAGTGAAAATCGGTACAGTTACCGATCAAAATAAAATCGTAATTACTGGCGATAACGATGCGGTGTTGATTGACGGGACGGTGGAAGAATTCCGTTCCGATTGGAAAGGGGCAATTCCATGCTTGCTGAACTCAGAGGCCTGAACGAAGAATGCGGCGTGTTCGGCATTTGGGGCCATGAAGATGCGGCGCAGCTGAGCTATTACGGCTTACACGCGCTGCAGCACCGCGGGCAGGAAGGTGCTGGTATCGTAACGAAGAATGGCAAAGGATTTCATGTCGTTAAAGGGGAAGGCCTTGTGAATGATGTGTTCTCCGGTGACGCATTGAAAAGCTTGACGGGACGTTCGGCAATCGGCCAAGTCCGTTACACGACGGAGGAGGGGCGGGGCGCTGAAAACGTGCAGCCACTCGTCTTCCGTTCCATGACAGGCAGTTTGGCGATTGCGCATAACGGCAATTTAATTAACGCGAAGGATTTGAAGGAGAGTCTTGAAAAGCAAGGAAGCATCTTTCAAACGACTTCCGATACGGAAGTGCTTGCCCATTTGATTAAACGGAGCGGCAGCGGTTCTTTGACGCAGCGGGATCGGGTGAAAAAGGCGCTGTCGATGTTGAAAGGTGCCTTCGCATTCGTCGTGTTGACGGAAGATGGTTTGCTCGTCGCTCAGGATCCGAACGGGTTGCGGCCATTGTCCCTAGGGAAATTAGGAGATGCATGGGTTGTTGCGTCTGAAACATGCGCGTTCGATTTGATCGGCGCAGAAACGATCCGTTCGGTTGAACCGGGCGAGTTGATCGTCATCAATGATAAAGGCTTGCATTCCGATCGATTCGCGGAAGCTGCTGACCGGGCAATCTGCTCGATGGAATACGTCTATTTTTCAAGACCGGATTCGGATATCGACGGCATCAATATCCATATGGCGCGGAAACGGTGCGGCAAGCAGCTTGCAAGGGAAGTCAACATCGAGGCGGATGTCGTGACGGGCGTTCCGGATTCAAGTATTTCTGCAGCGATTGGGTTTTCCGAGGAAAGTGGCATTCCGTACGAACTTGGGTTGATTAAGAACAGGTATGTCGGTAGGACGTTCATCCAACCGACGCAGGCGATGCGCGAAAGAGGCGTGAAGATGAAGCTTTCTCCAGTACATCAAGTCGTCGAAGGGAAGCGGGTCGTCATGGTGGACGATTCGATTGTCCGCGGGACGACTTCGAGACGGATCGTCAAAATGCTGAGGGATGCGGGTGCGAAAGAAGTGCACGTCGTCATTGCGGCGCCTCCGCTCGTCAGCCCTTGCTTCTATGGCGTTGACATCAGTACGGATTCCGAATTGATTGCGACAGGACGTTCTGTTGATGAAGTGCGGGAATTGATCGGCGCTGATTCACTGACGTTCCTTTCAGCGGAAGGGATGCTGAATGCAATCGGCAGACCGTCTGAAATGAAAAATTGCGGACAATGTCTTGCGTGCTTCACAGGTGAATATCCGACGGAAATTTACGCGGATACAGTATTGCCACACGAAAAAGAAATCGGGCGATAAGGAGGAACTTCCATGTCAAAGGCGTATGAAAAAGCGGGAGTCAATATCGAGGCGGGTTATGAATCGGTTGAACGGATGAAGTCGCATGTCGCGCGTACGGCGCGGAAAGGCGTTGCAGGTGCATTCGGCGGTTTCGGAGGGATGTTCGATCTTTCGGAGCTTAACTATAAAGAGCCAGTGCTCATTTCCGGCACAGACGGCGTCGGCACGAAATTGAAATTGGCGTTCATGGCGGATAAGCACGATACGATCGGCATCGACTGTGTCGCGATGTGCGTGAATGATATCGTTGCCCAAGGAGCGGAGCCGCTTTATTTCTTGGACTATATCGCACTTGGTAAAGCGGTCCCTGAAAAAGTTGAGGCAATTGTCAAGGGAATTGCGGACGGCTGCGTGCAGTCGGGTGCTGCGCTGATCGGCGGAGAGACGGCTGAAATGCCAGGACTCTATGATGTGAATGAATATGACTTGGCTGGATTTGCGGTCGGTGCCTGTGAAAAGAGCAAGGTCGTTACAGGGGAGAAAGTCGCTGAAGGGGACGTTCTTGTCGGCATCGCTTCAAGCGGCATCCACTCGAATGGATTCTCGCTCGTACGTCAGATCGTTCTGGAAGAGCAAGGGTATAAGATTGATGAGTATATCGCTGGGTTCGAGGAGCTCGGCAAGGTCGGAGCCGCTTTGCTTGAACCGACGAAGATCTATGCGAAGCCTGTCATGCAAATCCATGGGGAGCTTGACGTCCATTCGATGGGGCATATTACGGGCGGAGGATTTTATGAGAACCTTCCGAGAATGTTCGGTGAAGGGTTCGGTGTCGAAGTAGATCTCGGATCATGGCCAGTGCTGCCTGTCTTTAAAATGCTGAAAGTGAAAGGCGATCTATTGGATAAAGACTTGTACAGCGTCTTCAATATGGGAATTGGGTTCGTTATCGCCCTTCCAGAAGAACAAGCAAAGCGAGCCATTCAAATTGCTGCGGAACACGGTGAGGATGCATACGAAATCGGTCGTGTCGTGCGCGGATCGGGAGTCGTTTTCAAAGGCGATCATGATGGGAGCTTAGCAGAATGAACGGAAAAGCAAGAATCGCGGTATTCGCTTCCGGCAGCGGCAGCAACTTCGAAGCGCTTGAAACAGCATGCCGGGAAGGCGAGCTGGACGCGGAAATCGTCCTCGTCATGACAGACAGGCCCGCATCGTTCGTCATTGAACGGGCGAGACAGACGGACATTCGAGTCGTCGCAGTAGAACCGAAAGCCTTCCCGTCGAAGCAGGCGTATGAGGAAGCTTTGCTCGATATATTGCATGAAGAGGAAGTTGAATGGATTGTGCTTGCTGGATACATGAGGCTCATCGGACCGACGTTGTTGGCCGCGTATCCTTCACGGATCGTCAATATCCATCCGTCGCTGCTCCCTTCATTCCCGGGGAAAGACGCAATCGGACAGGCAATCGCCCACGGTGTGAAACTTACCGGCGTCACCGTCCATCTTGTTGATGAAGGGATGGATACGGGGCCGATCCTCGCGCAGGTGGCGGTTCCTGTCGTGGAAGGCGATGCGGAATTGACAGCACAGGCGATACATGCGGTGGAGCATGTGCTTTATAAAGAAACATTGCAGAAGTTGATCTTAACAAACGGAGGGATTCATTCGTGAAAAAACGGGCATTGCTCAGCGTCTCGGACAAAAACGGAGTCTTAGAATTCGCTCAAGCACTAGAAGCACTCGACTATGAAATTCTGTCAACCGGCGGAACAATGAAACATCTGAAGGAAAACGGCGTCGCGGTGACGGCGGTCGATGAAGTGACGGGCTTCCCTGAAATTATGGAAGGCCGCGTCAAAACGCTCAACCCGATGATCCACGGCGGACTGCTGGCAAAGCAGGACGACGCGGCACATCAAGCGCAAATGAAAGAACACGGCATCCAGCCGATCCATATTGTCTGCGTGAACCTATACCCATTTAAAGAAACGATTTCGAAACCTGACGTAGCCATCAATGACGCAATTGAAAATATCGATATCGGCGGTCCGGCAATGCTTCGTGCATCCGCAAAAAACCACGCCTACGTCACAGTCATCGTCGATTCGGCAGATTACGGCCAAGTACTTGAAGAGCTGCAAACGGAAGGGCAGACGACACTTGAAACACGCCGCCGCCTTGCAGCGAAGGTCTTCCGTCATACAGCTGCGTATGATGCACTCATTTCCGGATATTTGACTGACCTTGCAGACGAACAATTCCCTGAGCAAGTGACGTTTACATACGAGTTGAAACAGCCGCTCCGCTACGGCGAAAACCCGCATCAGAAAGCGGCGTTCTATAGCCGTCCGCTCGGTTCAGATTTCTCCATCGCGAATGCGGAGCAACTTCACGGAAAAGAGCTTTCCTATAACAATATCCAAGATGCCAATGCGGCCATCCAAATCGTCAAGGAATTCAACCAACCGGCGGCAGTGGCAGTTAAGCATATGAACCCTTGCGGCGTAGGTGTCGGAGAAACAATCGCCGAGGCGTTCAATAAAGCATACGAAGCCGACCCGGTTTCCATCTTCGGAGGCATTATCGCCTTGAACCGTGAAGTGGATGATGCAACAGCTGAAAAGCTCTCGGGCATCTTCCTCGAAATCGTCATCGCGCCTTCGTTCACAGACGAAGCGATTGATGTATTGACGAAGAAGAAAAACATCCGTCTACTCACAATCCCGTTTGAACAGCATAAGCAAGAAGCTTGGAATACAGTGTCGGTTGAAGGTGGACTGCTCATGCAGCAACCTGACGCATACGGCTTTGACGATGCAGAGATCCGAGTTGCAACAGACCGTGAACCGACGGAATCTGAATGGGAAGCAATGAAGTTAGGTTGGGCAGTCGTCAAGCATGTGAAGTCGAATGCGATCGTCGTATCTGATTCGCAAAGGACGCTCGGCGTCGGAGCGGGGCAGATGAACCGTGTCGGAGCTGCTGCGATTGCATTAACGCAAGCGGGAGAACGTGCGAAAGGCGCAGCGCTAGCCTCGGATGCATTCTTCCCGATGGATGATACCGTGGAAGCGGCAGCGAAAGCGGGCATTACGGCAATCATCCAGCCCGGGGGATCCGTGAAGGACGAGGATTCCATCAAGAAGGCGAATGAATATGGCATTGCAATGGTATTCACAGGCGTACGTCATTTCAAACATTGATTGAAGGAGAAGATACAGATGAAAGTACTCGTAATCGGCAGCGGAGGCCGGGAGCATGCGATTGCAAGGCAGTTCAATGAATCGCCATCCGTTTCAAACGTATATGTTGCACCCGGAAACGACGGCATGAAGAACGATGCGGAATGTATCGGAATCGATGCGGCTGATTTTGAGGCGCTAGCTTCATTCGCTATCGAGCAAGGGAT
Source organism: Sporosarcina luteola (assembly GCF_023715245.1). Lineage (GTDB taxonomy): Bacteria > Bacillota > Bacilli > Bacillales_A > Planococcaceae > Sporosarcina > Sporosarcina luteola_C. The sequence goes on along the minus strand of NZ_JAMBNV010000004.1, from coordinate 149,640 downwards.
TGACTTGACGTTTGTAGGTCCTGAGCAGCCGTTGGCGGAAGGGATCGTCGATTTTTTCTCAGAAAAAGGCTTGCGTATTTTCGGACCGACGAAGGCTGCTGCTCAAATCGAGGGCAGCAAGTCTTTCGCAAAGGAATTAATGAGTAAATACGGTATCCCGACGGCAGCATACGGGACGTTCACGGACGCTGAGGAAGCAAAGGCATTCATCCGTCAGCAAGGTGCGCCGATTGTCGTAAAAGCGGATGGACTCGCAGCGGGGAAAGGCGTCGTTGTCGCAATGACGTTGGAGGAAGCGATTGTAGCAGTTGACGATATGATCGGCAATCAGCGTTTCGGGGAGTCATCTTCCCGCGTCGTCATCGAGGAATTCCTGGACGGCGAAGAGTTTTCGTATATGTCTTTCATCCATGATGGACAGATCTACCCGATGGTCATCGCGCAAGATCATAAGCGTGCGTATGATGGCGATAGAGGGCCGAACACAGGCGGGATGGGTGCTTATTCTCCGGTTCCGCATATTCCGGAGCATGTGATTGAAGAAGCGTATGAGAAAGTCGTCGTTCCGACAGTCCATGCCATGACGGAAGAAGGGACGCCGTTCACGGGAATCCTGTACGCGGGACTCATCTTGACGGAAGAAGGACCGAAAGTGATCGAGTTCAACGCACGCTTCGGTGACCCGGAAACACAGGTTGTGTTGCCAAGAATGCGTTCGGATTTCGGGGCATTCATGATGGCGCTTATGAATAAAGAGCCATTTGAATTGGAGTGGCATGATGATGCTATGTTTGGTGTTGTCATCGCGTCCGACCGTTATCCAGGCAACGTTGTGAATGGGGCGCGACTTCCCAATCTTAATGTGTTGAACGGACTAGACGTTTTCCATGCCGGCACGAAAGCCGTTGATGCTCATTTTGTCGGCAATGGCGGAAGAGTTCTGCTCGCTGCGGCAAAAGCGGAAACGTTGGAAGAGGCGAAAACTCTAGTGTACGAAAGATTGAATCAAACCGAATGGAATGGATTTTTCTACCGGATGGACATCGGTTGGCGCGCATTCCAAAGTAAATGAATAAAAGGGGTTGTCCAGAAAAACTTCTGTGACAACCCCTTTTAACTGATTCTATTCAACCGCTCCAGTGCTTTTCAGCTCTATATTCACTTTGACATTAAATTTGATGTCGGGATAAATGCGCTTCTCCCATTCTTTATCAAGACCTTTACGCGATAGTCGTGTCGCCCGATATCGGAGGCCGAAACCGAATGGATCGACATTATTTTCTTGGAGTTTTATCAGCAGGTCGGTAACTGTCTTTCCGATTTCTTTACCAGCTATCTTATTGTATTTCTCTAGCTTTTTACTGTTCAAACGCTTGTTGGATTCGCCGACAACACCGACCTTCGTAATTTTCATATCAATTCGCGGATCGCCATCATTGAGGAGGATTTTATAATTCATCCTGATTTCGTCAAAGTTCAATATCATGATCAGATCATCTTCTTTGATTTTGTAACTGAAGCCATAAGCTTTATTCATAAGGGAATTAAAATACTTTGTTTCCTCTGGTGTCAATTCCACTGGTGGTGCTCCCCGTTTAAGAATAATCGACTTGTCAATAACGAAATCATGATTTTCTTCATCTGTCCCGATGATCGGCATAATTGTATCGAGGCCTTCCCCTAAAACCTCCCGTCTGAACTCAAATAGAAATGTTGTCACGACAAATGGGCTTTCCGTTCCGGTATTATCGAAATAGTTATAAAGAGCAATCGATGCAGGAGCTTCAGTTGTCGGTTCAAAAGAGATGATCTCTTCAGCCGTTTTATCAGCTACAGCGACGTAAGAAATCATCTGGATATCCCCGCGCCTCGTGAAAAAGTCCATGAAGGTATCTAAATCCTTTGTTAGTAATTCCTTGTGTATAACGATGATTTTGCTATGTCCGAAATCCAAAACTTTATCGACACGGGTTTCCATCTCATGGATGGCTTCTGCAACTGATTCGGCATCATGGGAAATATAGAGATAAGGCGGGGATGTTGATTGTTTTATATCACCGACTTGCTTGGCCAATTTCAAAGTGACTCTGAAGCCGTTCCTCATTTTTTCCGACGGGTCAATACCGAATCCAAGGACAAACACCCTTTTGTCAATATCCTTGAAAGCACATCCCGCTTGAAAGAGCAAGGATAGCAAAAGGATGAAGGCAATGCACCCTTTCATCATTTTTTGTTTTCCCGCCATTTAGAAGAAGCCCCTTTCTTCGCTAAAAGTAAAGAACCGACTAGCAAGATGAGCATGGCCGGTAAAACGAAGTCGTCATACATTTCGACTGTTCTATAAAGTCCTTCCACTGTCATCCGTTTCGTCAGAGTCATTGCAACAATCCAGAAAAAGACGATAAATAAAGGAAGGGTCAAATTATATGACTTCCATTTTAAACGCTTCAATTGAAAGACGCTCGAAAATAAGTGGATGGAAACATGCCAATGTATGATCATACTGACAACGCCAAGAGCCAAAAAGGAGCCGATGAATATAAAGACAATCCTTTCAACGACCCCGAATTTCATCCGGATGGAATCACTTGTCATGATCCACGGATACAATGCATTCTCAAGGGAATCGAACCCCCCGAAGCCGATTGGAAGTAGATAAGTCGTCGCGAGGATATACATAAAAGCAACCGTAAGAATAGCCATTCCTTTCAGAGTCGGTTTTTTCAAAGTTGTGAAAGCCCGATTGAAAATAACTAAGTTTGCAGTTCCTATGACGATGAAAAGTGAAGACGTAAAAGCCCCATAATCCGGCAGCTGATTAACTTGCATGAGAGCAATCCGGATATAATCCCAATTTAAAGAAGGGTCTAGATAGCCCTTCATTTGAACGAAGACGATAAATGGGACAACAAGAATAAAGATGACTTCACTCATATATATAATATTTCTAGTTGCCATTAACACTCCATACGTGACAACGAGGGCGAACGTCAAAACAATCGTGTAGATTGACATTTCGGGTGTCAAGAAACGGAGGATGATGAATGTATAAATCATAAGTGTAAAGAGACCTGCGACATACCAGGCTGCAGCCATAAATAGGAGAACGGGAACAGCAAACCATTTAGGTGTGTAAGCCTTCAAAATCTCCGGCAAGCCTTGACCGGGAAAACGGCTGAACAGGATTACTAGGAAATAGGTCAATACAATTCCAGTACTAATCGCAAAAGCCATGCCGAGGACTGTACCTGTGTTGCCCCCGGCAATTAGAATTCTTGGCGTAATAGAAACCATGTTCGTCAGGGTATTAATTAGAATCAAATAAATTAAGAAGCGGTTCATTTATTGTCCATCCCCAATTCAGCATTCTTGCCCTTCCATGGAATCCGTAAATACGGTTCGCCCAAGCTATCCTTGTTCGCTAAAAACATGATGAATCCCATGAAACCGAGCAATAGTCCGACCAACCCGAAAAGTGAAGTGTAAATAATCAAAAGGAACCGTACAACACGAACTGCAAAGCTCATTTCATTAATCGGTATGACGAATGTGGAGATTGCAACAGCTGAAATAATAATGACCATTATGGTTGATGTGAGTGCTGCTTCCGTTGCTGCCGTCCCTAGTATAAGCCCGCCGACAGTCGTAGCGGTGCCACTGACCGCTTTCGGTAGCCGCATGCTCGCCTCTGTCAGTAATTCCATGAAAAAAAGCATGAAAATAACTTCGATAAACGAAGGATATGGCACGCCGATTCTGCTGCCTGCAACGGTAAGGGCCAGTTCAATCCTAAGTATTTCGGGGTTATAAGATGTCATCGCTATATATAAACTTGGAAGCAAAATACATGTGAATAAACCCAAATACCGTAACATAATTGTAAACCCTGATATGACAGAAACATGGTAATTGTCTTCCATTGATGCCATGAAATCGAAGAAGACAATAGGTGCAACAATGACATTCGGACTCCCGTCTATTACAATGATGATTTTTCCAGCGACCAAATTGTAGACGATACGATCGGGACGTTCCGTTACCATTGTCGTAGGGAAGAGGGTGAATCTGCTTCTGTTCAGGAAATGTTGGAGCTCCCCCCCTGATTGGAATAATGGCGTATTAAGATTACCAAGCTGGTCCTTTATTTTAGCTAGAATTTTGGGATCGGCTCGGTCGCTGTCATAGAGTATAGCGACCGGAATATTGGTGACATCGCTAGTAGCGAAATTTTCAACTGTCAAAGTGGCCTTATGGTACCGTTGCCTGATCAGATTGATTGTCGTTTCAATGTCCTCACTTAATCCTTTTTGAGGTCCATGAATTGTCGGCTCCATCGTCGTTTCTTGCACTTCATTGTTTTTGACGAGGCGGAGATCGAGTAAGAAAAGGCTGTCTTCAACAGCCATCAGTACAGATCCGGCACTTATCTTAATGGGCAGTTGGTTTTTATCAGGTACTTCAGATTGATTCGGCAAAGATTGAATATAGGAAGCAAAGTCTTCTTCGGAAGCCATTTCAAAAAAAGGTCGAATGACTGTCTGTTGAAGCTTATCGCCATCTACGACCGATTTCACATAAAATAGAAATGCGTACTGGCCTTTCATTTGCAGAGGCGTCTGAATGATGTCGTCTGAAGGCTTGAACTTTGCGGACATCTCGTTGAATAAAGGAGGGGCCTGCTTACCGGTCATTTGCAACTCTCCTTTCACTGGAGCATGGAAAAAAGTTTGACCTTAGCGTGCCCGGTAAAAGCGAATTGATACACTTACTAGCAATGCGACTGAAATTTCATGCAAATGATTCAAAACATCTATATTTCAAATGGATGCTATGCTAGGATAAAATATATAGAATTCTCTTAAAAGGGGTTTATCGATATGTGGGACCAACATGAAATACAACGACAACTCGGGGTCATCAATGGAAAAGTTGCCCCGGACCTCATCATTCAAAATGCGACGTATCTACATTCCATCTTCAAGAAATGGGTGACGGGCAATATTTGGATTAAAGAGGATCGGATCGTCTATGCAGGCGGCAGAATGCCAGCCATGACAGAAGGCTCGGAAATCGTCGATGCAACCGGTAAAAAAATCGTTCCCGGCTATATCGAGCCACATGTCCATCCGTTCCAATTGTACAATCCCGAAACATTCGCCGACTATGCTGGCAGGCTCGGAACGACGACGTTCTTGTCGGACAACTTGACGTTCTTCATGCTGCTCGGAAATGAAAAGTCATTCAAATTGATTGACCAATTGAATGAGCTGCCGTTTTCATTTTATTGGTGGGCACGGTTTGATTCGCAAACGGTTTTGCAAAATGAAACGGACGTTTTCAACCAAGAAGCGATTGGTGAATGGCTGAAGCGGGACGATGTTCTCATGGGTGGAGAGCTAACAGGTTGGCCTCGTCTATTGAAAGGCGATCCGGATCTGATGGCGTCTGTCCTTGCAGCAAAACAAGCGGGGAAAAAGATCGAAGGCCACTTCCCGGGGGCTTCAGAGCGGACGCTTGCGAGGATGAAATTGCTCGGAACTGATGGCGATCATGAAGCGATGACAACCGAGGAAGTCGAAGCGAGACTATTGCAAGGATACGCAGCGACGTTGCGTCATTCATCGATCCGTCCGGATTTGCCTGCTTTGTTGAAAGGTATATTGGACAAGGAATTGGATGTTTTCGACCATCTTATGATGACGACGGATGGCTCGACGCCTTCCTTCCATATCGATGGGGTGATAGACAAATGCATCCAAGTCGCACTCGATGCAGGGATTAAACCGGTTGACGCTTATTTGATGGCTTCTTATAATGTTGCCCGCTACTACGGCATCGATGATAAGCATGGCATCATCGCAACAGGGAGATATGCAACGCTCAATTTCCTGGAGGACGAATTGAACCCGGTACCGACGGACGTCCTGTCAAAAGGTAAATGGCTGAAACGTGAAAACGCGCCAACTGCTCCGTTCAAGCAAGTCGATTGGTCGCTCGTCCCGTCATTCGAATTGGATTTCGATTTGGATGAAATGGATTTTGATTTCAAAGAAACAGTTGGCATTACTATGGTGAATGACGTTATTACAAAGCCATATGAAGTGACAATTGACTTATCGGCGGACAAGCTTTCCAATGAGCACGATGAAAGTTTCCTCATGCTGATTGATCGAAATGGGAAGTGGCGGGTGAATACGGTCATTAAAGGTTTCGCGAACCACGTGCAAGGCTTTGCGTCGTCCTATTCCAATACCGGCGATATCATCCTCATCGGTAAGGACAAACAAGCGATGATGCTTGCGTTCGATGAAATGAAACGGATGAAGGGCGGCATGGTTCTCGTTGAAGACGGTGATATAGCTGCGTCAATTCCGCTGCCGATCGGCGGGGGGTTATCGGCAGAACGTATGGATGTTTTAATTGACCGGGAGATTATACTGAAAAAGGCATTAGCAGAGCGGGGGTACAAACATGGCGATGCTGTCTACACGTTCCTGTTCCTCCAGTCGACACACTTGCCATATGTACGGGCGACACAAATAGGGCTCTATGAAGTTATGAAAAATGAAGTAATCATTCCGGCGACGGGAAGATAGGAGGAACGGATGAAAGGGAAAAAGAGAGGGTGGCTACTGGGAGTTGCCATCATGTTGCTGTTGCTGTCAGCGTGTTCAAAAAAAGAGAAAGCCGGCGCGGAAGAGATTGTACCGGAGCCGGAAGAGATGGAAGAAGTCGAAATGGAAGAGTCCGGTGAAGAGACTGAGGAAGACGGTTCCCTCCGTTATCAGGCGCCGTTCACCGGCGTGTTGAAAGAAGAGGAGAACTGGACGAGGCCAGTCCTTGCAACAATCAACAATCACCCGCAAGCAAGGCCACAATCGGGGATAAGCCAGGCGGATATCATTTATGAATTCATGGCGGAAGGGAATGTCACGAGATTATTAGCTTTGTTCCAAAGCGAGTTGCCGGAAACGGTCGGCCCGATTCGAAGCGCTCGTGACTATTTCATTTATCTCTCAAAAGGGATGGATGCTTTTTACGTAGCGCACGGTTATAGCCCGGATGCGCAGAAGCTGTTGGCGAACAGATATGTCGACAATGTGAATGGCATGCAATATGACGGAACTTTATTCAAACGATCCACTGACCGTAAAGCTCCCCATAATTCGTATATAACCGGCGAGAACATAATCGCTGCGATGGAGAAGGTCGGCGCATCTGACGAAATCGCGAAGGTTCCTCCGTTTGCTTTCCACGAATCGATTGAGGATGCTAAAATAGGGGATAGCACATCGATGATCGTCGTCCGCTTCAGCTCCAATAAGGATTTCATCAACACATTCTCCTACGATCCGGAGACGGAAACGTATAATCGGATGGTGAATGGAATCCTTACGATGGATAAAGGGAACGGAGAACAAGTCGGCCTGTCGAACATCATCGTTATGGAAGCGAACCATCGTACGATCGACAATGTCGGAAGACAATCTGTCGATATCGAAAGCGGCGGCAAGGCAATGCTATTCCAAGCTGGCTCCGTGAAAGAGCTGGAATGGAAAAACGTTGATGGATTCCTCGTACCGGTGGAAAATGGAGTTCCTGCAAAATTAGTTCCCGGCAAGACGTGGATCCATGTCATTCCTACGTATCCCGGGATTGCAAATTCTGTAACGTATACGCCTTAAATCTTGATAGAAAGAGGGGGAACTATGCAAATCGATAAAATCCGAAGCGAACAAACGGATCAGCTGTTTAAAGCGATATTGGAATTGAAGGATCTTGAAGAATGCTATATGTTCTTTGACGACCTTGCGACGATGAGCGAGTTGCAGTCGTTGGCACAGCGTTTGGAAGTCGCACATGCATTGAGACAGAAAAAGACGTATGACCGGATTCAAAATGAAACCGGCGCAAGCACTGCGACAATCTCAAGGGTGAGACGGTGCGTCGATTACGGATCCGGGGGCTACAACACCGTGCTTAACCGCCTCTATCCGGAGCTTGCGGACAATAATGATAAGAAGTGATCGGGCGGAGAAACTATCCGTCCGGTTTTTTTGGTATACTGGGGAATAGCGGACGCGCGAGGTAACGAGAGCGCATCTAAAAAGCAATAGTAGGTGGAAGATATAATGGACTATATGAATTGGCGCCACGCCTTTAAAGTGGACCCTGCAAAACAATTGGCGGACGAAGAGCTTGAACAGCTTGCGGAATCCGGAACGGACGGTATCATTATTGGAGGAACGGATGGCGTGACACTCGAAAACGTCCTTGACCTGCTGGCGCGCATCCGAAGATTCTCCGTGCCTGTAGCGCTTGAGGTGTCGACTGTGGATTCGGTGTCGATGGGATTCGATTACTATTTCATTCCGACGGTCCTGAATTCGACCGATACGAAATGGGTGAACGGCATCCATCATGCCGCTTTGAAGGAGTACGGCCATATGATGGATTGGGATGAAGTCATCGCGGAGGGTTATGTAATCGTCAACACCGATTGCAAAGCAGCGCGACTCACCGGCGTGAAGGAGGCTCCCGACGAAGAGGATGTCATCGCCTATGCGCGGATGGCGGAGCATCTGTTCAAGCTGCCGGTATTTTATTTGGAATATAGCGGAACGCTTGGCGATCCGGCCATCGTCAAAGCAGCGGCGCGTGCCCTTGAGCAGACGAAGTTATTTTACGGCGGCGGTATCCGCAATGCGGCCGACGCAAAAATGATGGCGGAGCTTGCGGACACGGTCATTGTGGGCAATATCATTTATGATGATCTGAAGGCTGCCCTTTCGACAGTCGAAGCAGTGAAATCGGTATCTCTTTGAGGAGTTTTAAGATATAATGAAGAACAGATGTTCTTTGGAAAGGCGGTATGATGTATGAAGGAAATTGCGGAAGATCTGCTTGTAGGCATGAACCCTGAACAAGCCCGCGCAGTGAAAAAGACGGAAGGGCCTCTGCTGATCATGGCAGGCGCAGGATCCGGGAAGACTCGGGTACTGACCCACCGGATCGCTTACTTGATCGTGGAAAAAGGGGTCTATCCTTCCAATGTTTTGGCGATCACATTTACAAACAAAGCAGCCCGTGAAATGCGCGAACGGATTGACGGGTTGCTTGGCCCCGGGACTGGCGAACGAATGTGGGTCTCGACATTCCACTCGATGTGCGTCCGAATTTTACGGAGGGACATCGACCGCATCGGAATTTCGAAAAGCTTTACAATCCTTGATACCTCAGACCAATTGACGGTCATTAAAAATGTCTTGAAAGAGCGCAATCTCGATCCGAAGCAATATGATCCGAGAGCAATGCTCGGGGCAATCAGTTCGGCGAAAAACGAATGCATCGACGCGGAAGCATATACTGCGCAAATCAATCCGCATAACCCTTATGAAAAGACGATTGCAAATGTCTATGAAAGCTATACGAAAAGACTGAGACAAAACCAATCGCTCGATTTTGACGACCTCATCATGATGACTCTCAAATTATTCGAACGCGTCCCTGAAGTCCTCGAATTTTATCAAAATAAATTCCAATATATCCATGTGGATGAATACCAGGATACGAACAATGCCCAATACCGCCTCGTCAATATGATGGCGGCGAAATTCCGGAACCTATGTGTCGTCGGTGATTCCGACCAATCAATCTACAGATGGCGCGGCGCTGACATCGGCAACATCCTATCATTTGAAAAGGATTATAGTGATGCAACCGTCATTTTACTCGAGCAGAATTACCGTTCGACGAAAACGATTTTGCAGGCGGCAAACGACGTCATCAAGAACAACCGGAGCCGCTACGACAAGAAGCTCCGTACGGAAAATGCGGAGGGCGATTCAATCACGATCTATAAGGCCTCCGATGAAAAGGACGAATCCCAGTTCATTGTCCAACAGATCATCGAGCTGAAAGAACGCGAAAACTTGACGCTTGATCAATTCGCGATTCTTTATCGAACGAATGCCCAATCCCGTGTCATCGAGGAATATCTCGTGAAATCCAATTTGGAATATACGATTGTCGGCGGCACGAAGTTCTATGACAGGAAAGAGATCAAGGACTTGCTCGCCTATTTACGGTTGATCTCCAATAACGATGACGACTTGGCACTTGCACGCATCATCAACGAGCCGAAACGGAGCATCGGTGCGACTTCCTTCGAAAGGATGGCGTCATTTGCGATTGAGAACGACAGATCCATATTTGACGCGTTGCAGGAAGTCCATTTCATGGGGCTGACGGCAAGGGCTGCAAACGAAGCATCTAAATTCAGGGATATGATCAGCGGGTTTACACAGATGCAGGAATACTTGTCCGTTACGGAGCTTGTGGAGCAAGTGCTTGAAAAGACGGGCTACCGCGACATGCTCATCCGTGAGAAGACGATTGAATCGGAAAGCAGGCTGGAAAATATCGAGGAATTCCTGTCCGTCACGGAAGCTTTCGAAAAGAGGGCCGAAGAAGAGGAGGGCGACCGTTCGCTCGTCGCATTCCTGACAGACCTGGCATTGATTGCCGATATCGATTCATTGGATAAAGAAGAGAACCAGTCAACGGAAAAAATCGTCCTAATGACAATGCACGCGGCAAAAGGACTTGAATTTCCGGTCGTTTTCGTCATTGGCATGGAAGAGAACATCTTCCCGCATGTCCGATCGATCGGCGACGATGAAGAGATGGAAGAGGAACGTCGGCTTGCTTATGTGGCGATCACCCGTGCGGAGCGCCGGCTCTTTTTGACATGCGCTTCCTACCGGACATTGTTCGGCCGTTCGAGTTTCAATAATCCATCCCGTTTTTTAAATGAGATTTCAGATGATATTATCGAAGTGACATCCAATAACAATCAAGGCTTTTCATATGGCGGATTTTCGCGTGGGGAAGCACCAGTGCGTCCCGCTGTCAAAAGGCCGGTCTATAAAACAAGCGGCGGAGAGAAGATGGGCTGGAAGGCGGGCGACAAAGCGACCCATAAAGCATGGGGGACAGGAATGGTCGTCAGCGTCAAAGGGAATCATGATGATCTCGAACTCGACATCGCATTCCCGGAACCTGTAGGCATTAAACGGCTTCTTGCCAAATTTGCACCGATAGAAAAAGCGTAGGGAGAGGACAGAATGGATCGCAATGCAGTTGAAAAACGTGTACAGGAGCTCAATGATCTGCTAAAGGAGTACGGGCATGCCTATTATGTGTTGGACAAGCCGGCCGTGCCCGATTCCGTCTATGACAGCCTCATGCAGGAATTGCTGTCTATCGAAGCGGAAAATCCCGATCTGATTTTTCCCGATTCGCCATCGCAGCGTGTTGGCGGGGAAGTCCTTGAAGGGTTCAGCAAAGTCGTCCATGAATACCCGATGCTGAGCTTATCAAATGTGTTTAATGAAGAGGATATACGCGACTTCGACAGACGAGTGCAAGCGGAGGCGGGAAATGCCACGTATATATGTGAATTGAAGATTGACGGACTTGCCGTTTCATTGAAATATGAAAACGGGACGTTCGTCCAAGGTTCAACGCGAGGGGACGGGACGGTGGGAGAGGAAATCACCGCAAATTTGAAGACGATCCGAACCGTTCCGCTGAAGCTATCTGAACCGGTGACAATTGAAGTCCGCGGGGAAGCATATATGCCGAAGAAATCGTTCATGAGATTAAATGAAATGCGGGATGAAAACGGTGAGGAGCCGTTCGCGAATCCCCGGAATGCAGCTGCGGGATCGCTTCGGCAACTTGATCCGAAAATAGCCGCGAGCCGCAATCTTGCCGTGTTCATCTATGGTGTCGGTGGGGATGGTACGGCTTTCGGACAGGACAGCCATGCCGATTCGCTTGATTATCTTGCTAGTATCGGATTCGAAACGAACAAGAAAAGCAAACGGTGCAAAACGATCGAGGAAGTGCTCGACTATATAGAGTCCTGGCAGGAACGCAGGCAGGATCTGGATTATGAAATCGACGGAATCGTCATTAAAGTGGACAGCTATGAAGATCAGGAGCAACTTGGATTCACGGCGAAAAGTCCGCGTTGGGCGACCGCGTATAAATTCCCTGCGGAAGAAGTCCATACAAAGCTGCTTGACATCGAGTTGAGCGTCGGCAGGACAGGAGTCGTTACGCCGACCGCCATTTTGGAACCGGTCCGAGTTGCCGGAACGACAGTAGCAAGGGCTTCCCTCCATAACGAGGACCTCATCCGTGAAAAGGATATCCGTATCGGTGACACAGTCGTCATCCGTAAAGCGGGGGATATCATTCCTGAAGTCGTCACTGTATTGATCGAACAACGGAACGGGAATGAAGAACCGTATCATATGCCTGATAATTGCCCAGTCTGTGATTCCGAACTCGTCAGGATTGAAGGAGAAGTAGCACTTCGTTGCGTCAATCCGCAATGCCCAGCGCAGATGAAGGAAGCGCTCATCCATTTCGTATCCCGTAATGCGATGAATATTGAAGGAATCGGCGAACGGGTCGTAGATCAATTGTACACGTCAGGTCTCGTCCATGATGTTTCGGACCTTTACGGGTTGACGAAGGAACAACTACTGTCACTCGAGCGTATGGGAGAGAAGTCCGCTACGAATTTATTGACAGCGATTGAAGTTTCCAAAACGAATTCTTTGGAGAAGCTGCTGTTCGGCCTTGGAATCCGGCATGTCGGGGTAAGAGCGGCACATATCTTGTCGGAGGAATTCGGCACGATGGATGAAATCGCTAAAGCGGATGCGGACCAGCTTACATCGATTCACGAAATCGGCGACAAAGTGGCGGACGCGGTCATCACATTTTTTAATAATGAAGATGTACTGGAAGTGCTCGGCAAGTTGAAGTCGTACGGCGTAAACATGGATTTTAAAGGCAGAACACGCCAGGAGATTCCGACTGATGGCCCGTTTGCAGGAAAAACAGTCGTTCTGACGGGAAAGCTTTCGATATTGACGCGCAATGAAGCAAAAGAGCGGATTGAAGCGCTTGGCGGTAAAGTGAGCGGGAGCGTCAGTAAAAAGACGGACCTTGTCATAGCCGGGGAAGAAGCCGGATCGAAGCTCGTGAAGGCGGAGGAGCTCGGTATTACGGTATGGAACGAAACAGAGTTGGTCGACGCGCTCGGCGAAAAGGAGTAATTTTCAATGAAAAGGCTATTAGTATTATCCGGAATGGCGGTTGTCCTTACGTTAGGCGGCTGTATGCCGTCAATCGGACCCGATAAAGAGGAAGTCATCCAGGAAAATGATGAGGAACAGGTTGAAGAAACTGTCATGATTCCAGATGTACAGGTGAATGACACTTATTACAAGACCGTCACCCCGTTCAAGAAAAGCGCGACCCGCGGCCTTGTCGTGAGCAATATCTCTACGAAATATGATATCGGGGAAGCGGAAGAAGGGCTATTTCGTTTATCTGCCCAGCATTTTGACACGAAAAACTATTTCTTCCAAGAAGGGCAGTATATCGATGGAAAAACTGCACGCGCATGGCTTGCCAGAAGTTCAACCAATGAACAAGGCTTGAATCCCCCTGAAGCGGAAGGGGAAGATGCGGAAGAGAAGCCGATCTATTTGGCGCATATTATCGAGCAAAACTATTTGACGCTGACGGACGAAAAGAAAGTACGTCTGTCCGGTGTTTCGATTGGGCTTGCGTTGAATTCCGTCTATTATTCCAAAGACGGGAAAGAGATTGAAATAACGGATTCGGTACTCGAAAAGCAAGGCATCGCCATGGCGGACAAAATCGTCAGCAGGATGCGTGCAAAAGAAGGGTTCCAGGATATTCCGATCGTCATCGGCCTGTTCAAACAGGAGAAAAGAAATGCAATCGTACCTGGCACTTATTTCGCAACCGCTTTTGCTGATAAAGGAAAATCATCAGCATCTGGATGGAAAGAAGTGAATGAACGGTACGTGTTGCTTCCCGCTCCCGCTGACATTGATAATTACCGAGATATCAATACGAAATTCAGCAATTTCAAACAGGATATCGATAACTATTTTCCGAGCTTCGTCAATGTGATCGGAAAAGGCTTTTTCAAAGACAAAAGGATGCAATCGATTTCCATCGACATTCCGATCCAGTTTTTCGGGAAAGGTGAAGTCATCGGCTTCACACAGTTTTTGGCTTCGCATGTCATCAAGTACTTTCCCAACATCGATGTCGAAGTGAGTGTCACCTCGGTAAACGGCCCGGAGGCGCTCATTGTCAAGGAAGCCGGTAGTGATGAACCTTTCGTCCATATTTATGGCTATTAGAATATCAGTTTACATGCGCGTCCATGCTGTTAACCATGGGCGCAGTTGCTTTTCAACATACCGGTTAGGTGGTATGATAAGTCGTACAATTGCAATTGGGGAGGAAATCAAATGACGAAATTTACGACAGAAGACGTACATTACTTCGCGAACTTTGCGAAAATCGCCTTTTCGGATCAAGAAGCGGAAGTGTTTTCAGAAATCATTTCCGATCTTGTGGAATTTGGAGATGCGTTGAAAGAAGTGGATACAGATAATATAGAGCCGATGACTCATCCGTTGCAGATGTTCAATGTGCTTCGGGAAGACGTCCCGCAAGATGTACTTGATCGCGACGAAATGTTGGCAAGCGTAAAAGAGCATGAAGACGGAATGATCAAAGTTCCGAATATCCTGTGATAACGGTTTTTAGGAGGAAGTAACATGACGTTAATGAAAAAGACGGCAGCAGAACTTCAAGCACTTTTACATAACCGGGAAGTCTCTGTCAAAGAAGTTACCGAAGATTCATTCAAGCAGATTGCAGCGCTGGATGGTCAAGTGAAAGCATTCCTGGCGTTGACGGAAGAAGAGGCGCTAGCGAAAGCGGAAGCATTGGACAACTCATCGCAAGAAAGCCGCGGCCCGCTTTTCGGATTGCCAATCGGCATAAAAGACAATATCGTTACAAAAGGAACAGTGACAACGTGTGCAAGCAAGATGCTTGAGAATTTCGTACCTGTCTATAACGCTACAGCCGTAGAAAAAGTGAACGAAGCGGGCATGGTCAGTGTCGGTAAATTGAATATGGACGAGTTTGCCATGGGTTCCACAACTGAACGTTCAGCATTCCAGACAACGCATAATCCATGGAATTTGGACTGCGTGCCTGGCGGTTCTTCAGGTGGTTCTGCAGCTGCTGTTGCAGCGGGCGAGGTGCCATTTTCACTCGGTACGGATACTGGTGGATCGGTTCGACAGCCAGCTGCGTTATGCGGAGTCGTCGGGATGAAACCGACATACGGAAGAGTGTCGCGAAACGGTCTAATCGCATTTGCTTCCTCTTTGGATCAAATCGGTCCGATCACTCGGACTGTCGAAGACAATGCACTGTTATTGAACGCCATTTCAGGTGTCGATCATAGAGATTCCTCATCTTCACCACAGCAAGTGCCTGATTTCAAATCCGCTTTGACTGGAGATATTAAAGGCTTGCGCATCGCCGTTCCAAAGGAATATTTAGGTGAAGGCATCGCAGATGATGTAAAAGATAAGGTCCGCGCATCGTTGAAAGTGCTTGAATCGCTTGGCGCATCTATCGAAGAAGTGACGCTTCCGCATTCCAAATATGCGTCGCCGACTTACTACGCGATTGCAACAGCAGAAGCTTCTTCCAACCTCGCGAGATTCGACGGAATTCGTTACGGATACCGCTCAGAGAATGCTGGAAATCTGGAAGAGGTCTATACACGTTCACGTGCGGAAGGGTTCGGAACAGAAGTGAAAAAACGAATCCTCTACGGCACATATGCACTAAGTGCAGATCATCATGAAGAGTTGTACGTTAAAGCGATGAAAGTCCGTACGCTGATCGCTCAAGATTTTGCATCCGTATTTGAAAATCACGATGTCATCGTCGGACCAACAAGTGCAACAACTGCATACGAAATCGGCGGCGTCGCGCAAAACCAATTGACATTGTACGCCAACGACATTTTGACAGTGTCTGTTAACTTAGCTGGTATTCCGGCCATTTCAATTCCGTGTGGTTTTTCGAATGGATTGCCAGTCGGTCTCCAAATCATCGGGAAGCATTTCGATGAAGCGCTCATTTATAGAGTGGCGCACGCATTCGAACAAGCGACTGATTTCCATAAAAGCACTCCATCTTTAGGGGAGGGTACTAACTAATGAACTTTGAAACGATTGTTGGACTTGAAGTCCACGTTGAATTAAAAACCGATACGAAAATCTTTTCACCGGCGCCATCCCATTACGGTGCAGAGCCGAACATGAACATCCATGTGTACGACTTGGCATACCCGGGAACATTGCCTACGTTGAACAAACGTGCGGTGGACTTCGGAATGAAAGCTTCACTCGCATTGAACTGTGAAGTGGCAAAGGTCATGAACTTCGACCGTAAGCACTATTTCTATCCGGATAACCCGAGCGCCTATCAAACTTCGCAAGACAAGCGTCCAGTTGGCCAAAACGGCTGGATTGAAATTGAAGTCGAAGGCAAAAAGAAGAAAATCCGCATCGAACGCGTTCATCTTGAAGAGGATGCAGGAAAATTGACGCACTCCGACAACGGCTACTCACTCGTCGACTTGAACCGACAAGGCACACCGTTAATCGAAATCGTCACGGAAGCGGATATCCGCTCTCCAGAAGAGGCATATGCATTCCTCGAGAAGCTGAAAGCAATCATCCAATATACAGGCGTTTCGGACGTCCGTATGGAGGAAGGCTCGCTTCGTTGTGACGCCAATATTTCACTGCGCCCGTTCGGACAAGAGGAATTCGGAACGAAAACCGAATTGAAAAACTTGAACTCCTTTAACTTCGTCCGCAGAGGAATTGCGAATGAAGTCGAGCGCCAGGAGAAAATCCTTTTGTCAGGCGGAAAAATCCAGCAAGAAACACGCCGTTACGACGAAGCAACGGGTCAAACCGTGCTTATGCGTATTAAAGGCAGCGCGAACGATTACCGTTTCATCAACGACCCGGACTTGCCGGAAATCCATATCGACCAAGAGTGGGTCGATCGGGTACGTGCCGAGATTCCGGAGTTGCCAGATGCTCGTAAAGCAAGGTATGTCAATGAGCTCGATCTGCCGGAATATGACGCGCATGTGTTGACATTGACGAAAGAGATGTCCGATTTCTTCGACGCAACGGTTGAAGCAGGTGCAGACGCGAAGCTTGCTTCCAACTGGCTGATGGGTGAAGTGTCTGCGTATTTGAATGCTGAACAGAAAGAGCTTCATGACACAGCGCTTACACCGGAAGGATTATCGAGCATGATTAAATTGATCGCGGATGGCACCATTTCATCCAAAATCGCTAAGAAAGTGTTCAAAGAATTAATCGAAAACGGTGGGAATGCCGCCGACATCGTCAAAGAGAAAGGCCTCGTCCAAATTTCCGACGAAGGCACACTCCGCACAATCGTGACGGAAATTCTCGATGCGAATGAACAATCGATCGAGGACTTCAAAAACGGCAAGGACCGAGCAGTCGGCTTCCTCGTCGGACAAGTCATGAAAGCGACAAAAGGGCAAGCGAACCCGCCATTGGTGAATAAAATTCTCCTTGAGGAAATCAACAAGCGATAAGTCCGAAATTGAATCGTCCTATACGGGTCTTGCGAAAGTCTCCGTATAGGGCGTTTTTTGATTGTATAAATGAAAAGTTGCACCGGCATCCTATTTGATTCACACAACAAATAGCCTTACACTAAAGAAAAGGATTCTATTTTATTTGAGGGTTGCAGGATTGAAGCGAAAGACGGCGACTCCTGTGAACGCCGTAACTAAGAACGGCGTTTGCGAGCACAAGGCAGCGTTGCGAGCAATTTTTCTGCGACCCTAAGGGAGCAGGATAGGATATTGCAGGCTGCCTTAATTTCTGCAAAAAGCGCAGAAATACGGCAAATCGAACCCTTCGCTGTTCGATTGGAAAGCGTCCGTCTGTAGCGTAAATCCGGGTTCGTTATATTTCACAAAATTTAATAAAGAAAAAGGAAGGTGTCGGAATGAAAACTGAAAAGCAATACTTCGAAGAAGCGATTTCACTTGCAGATTACATGGATCGCATGGACAAACATAAAGAAAACAGCTTCGGTATTTATGAAAAATTCGATGTTCCTCAAGACGATGCATTTATTGAAATAGCAAAAACGGCAAAGCCCAATATACTAGTAATAACGGAAGATTGGTGCGGGGACGCAATGATGAACAATCCGATCCTGCGCCGTATTGCAGAAGCTGCGGACCTGGATGTACGGGTGGTCTATCGCGATGAAGACACGGATTTAATTGACAGGCATCTAACAAATGGCGGCCGCTCAATTCCAATCTATTTGCTGCTTGATAAAGAAGGAGAAGTACTGGCGAAGTGGGGACCACGTGCAGCGTCCATCCAGGAAGATGTAATGGAGCGCCGCAAACAGCTTCCGGCAAAAGAGGCGCCGGATTTTGATGAAAAACAGCGGGAATTCATTTCTGAATTGATGAAGCAATATACGACCCAGCCAGAATTATGGCTTACCGTCTACGAAGATATCCGCAAAACGTTCATGCCCGCATTACAGCAGACGAAATAATACTGCAGTGGGAACTTTTTGGCAGGACCGATAGTCCAAGTAAGCGATTGATTGCTGGATTATTGACGACTGCAAGCGTTGCATTTTGTATGAATTGAGAGGGAACATGTATGAAGCGTGCAAGAATCATTTATAACCCGACAGCAGGACGTGAAATATTCCGGAGGCACCTGGCTGAAGTATTGGAAAAGCTAGAAGTGGCCGGCTATGAAACATCCGTACATGCGACTACGGCGGAAGGAGACGCAACCATTGCTGCCAAAAATGCCGTGGAGAGGGGCTTTGACGTCATCATCGCATCAGGTGGAGATGGTACGTTGAACGAAGTCGTCGCCGGGGTCTCCCCCTTTGAAAAACGGCCGACGATCGGGCTTATTCCGACCGGTACGACGAACGACTTTGCGAGGGCCATTCGAATTCCGAGGGATATTGACGAAGCTATCGACATCATCGTCCGCGGAGAGACAATTCCGGTGGACGTCGGCCTCATGAACAATCGTCATTTCATCAACATCGCAGGCGGCGGGCGTATGACAGAGCTGACATATGAAGTACCAAGCAAGCTTAAGACGGTACTCGGCCAGCTTGCCTATTATTTAAAAGGGATTGAAATGCTCCCTTCCATCCATTCGAGTAATGTGAAAATCGAGTATGATGATGAAGTGTTTGAAGGTGAAGTGATGCTCTTTCTCGTCGGTTTGACCAACTCCGTCGGTGGACTGGAGAAATTGGCGCCGAATTCAAGCATCAATGACGGTAAATTCACGTTATTAGTATTGAAAAAATGTAATATGGCCGAATTCATCAGGATTGTCACACTAGCATTGCGCGGTGAGCATTTGGATGATCCGCTCGTCATTTCCGCAAAGCCTTCGAAAGTTACAATTACATCGTCCGAAGAAGTGCTGCTCAACTTGGATGGGGAATACGGCGGAACCCTTCCTGCCACCTTCGAAAACCGATATCGCCATATTGAAATGTTCGCCCCGCTCGACCAATTGCGTGAGCAGGATCGAATTGATAATGAACTTGAAAATGAAGAAGCTGCATTGGATTGAACATCCATGCAGCTTTTATTTTTTGCGGTTATTTACATAAGGGCTCCATTAATTCGCCTCAAATTATAAACTCGAGCGCTTTATCCTGACTTGCAGCTAACTCGGGCAACTCATTCACCGGAATCCAGCGGCAATGGAAAATCATGCCGTTGTCTTTACCGGTACTGTTGACGCAAGTGTCCCATTCCGATTCTTCCTCGCCGATATAGGTGAGATGAAAGATATTCCGCTCATGGATGACATTCGGACGGTTTTCAGGAAAATAATTCTCCTTATTCACTTTGCCATTTAACTGCAACTGCTCACGCCGAATGCCGGTTTCTTCCTCGATCTCGCGGTAGAGCGCATCTAAGAGCAATTCATCCTCTTCAATCGTTCCGCCCGGCACTTGCCAACCTGCTTCCGGATTATCCTTATGCTCGAACACAAGGAGCTTCCGTTCTGCATTGTCATCCTTCGTAATGTAAGCCAGCACTTTTCTCTTAATTTCCATTGTGTTCACCTCTCTTTAATCTCTCTATTATACACAAGATTCCAAATACTCTCAAGAGCAATACGTTAGTTGAAAACATTTCACAATTCATGTGACAATCCTGTTATTTCAACCGTAAATAGGGAAAAGTAATGAACAGTTATCTTATGATAATCAAAAGGAATTCAACGGACGGAGGGATCCCGTGTATAAGAAACAAGAGAAGTGGCTCATGTGGCTTGTCTTTACAGTGGCGGGAATCATGTTGCTATCAATTGTCGGTAGAATTTTCGGAAGTTGAAGGAGGGGAAATAGATGGGAAATGAAGAAGCCGTTTTTTATTCGCGTGTCCTAACAGAACTTACATTATCATTCCATATTATTTACGCGACAATCGGCGTCGGTGTCCCACTCATGATCATGATTGCGCAATGGGTGGGCATCAAGAAAAACGATGAACATTATATATTGCTTGCCAGACGGTGGGCGCGAGGTTTTATCATTACCGTGGCTGTCGGGGTTGTTACAGGAACCGCCATTGGTCTGCAATTATCGTTGCTTTGGCCGAATTTCATGGAGTTCGCGGGAAATGTCATAGCGCTTCCGTTATTCATGGAAACGTTCGCATTCTTTTTTGAAGCCATCTTCCTCGGGATTTATTTATATACATGGGATCGATTCGAAAATCAGAAAAAGCATTTGCTGCTATTAGTTCCGGTTGCAATCGGCGCTTCGTTTTCTGCCGTTTTCATCACAATGGTGAATGCATTCATGAATGCGCCTCGAGGATTTGACATCGTGGACGGGGAAATCGTCAATATCAATCCGATCATTGCGATGTTCAACCCGGCAATGCCGACGAAAGTGGCGCATGTCGTCATCACGGCATATATGACTGCGGCATTTGTGTTGGCAGCGATTGCGGCATTCCGTTTATTGAGAGGCTCCGACCATGTTTATCATAAGAAAGCACTGTATTTAACAATGAAACTAGGGTTTGTATTTTCAATCGCAACTGCATTGATCGGGGATTTCTCCGGTAAGTATTTAGCCGAGTACCAACCCGAAAAACTTGCTGCAGCAGAGTGGCATTTTGAAACGCAGGAAAATGCACCTCTCATCTTGCTTGGTGTGTTGAAAGATGGGGAAGTGAAGTATGCCATTAACATTCCGTTCGGGCTTTCCATGCTCGCATTTAATAATCCTAACGCGGAAGTAATCGGTCTGGATCAGTTCCCTGAGGATGAAATACCACCGCTTTATATCCACTATTTATTCAACATCATGGTATTCATAGGCATGTGGATGACAATCTTATCCGCATTATATTGGATCGGCGTCAACCGGGGCTGGAAACGCGTATCGACAAAATGGTTCCGCTGGCTTATTGTCCTCGGAGCACCGCTTACAATCATCGCCATCGAATCTGGTTGGTGGCTTGCGGAAGTCGGACGGCAGCCGTGGATACTTCGGAAGATTATGCGAGTCGAGGATGCCGCAACGACAAGCGGGCAAGTAGACCTCATGCTGATGCTATTTGCATTACTGTATCTCGTCCTCGGCATCGGAAGCGTCGTCGTCCTGAGACGGATGTTCAACAAAAACCCAGTCGAACGCGAATTGGAAGATCGTCATAAGGAAAAAGGCGGTGATGTACAATGAACTTGGAGATTTTAGGGATTTCAGTTCTTTGGACATTCCTCTTCGGTTATATTCTCGTAGGCGCCATTGATTTCGGAGCTGGCTTTTTCAATGCATACAGCTTGCTGACCGGTAAACAGCGTATTTTGACGAAAGTCATCCAGCGGTATTTATCTCCTGTATGGGAAGTGACGAACGTTTTTCTCGTCTTCTTCTTCGTAGGAATCATCGGGTTCTTCCCGAAGACAGCATTCTATTACGGAACTACGCTTTTGGTGCCTGTCAGCTTTGGCATCATCCTGCTTGCAATCCGCGGCTCGTATTATGCTTTCGAGACATACGGCGCAAGGGGCCATAAAGGCTATTCATTCATGTATGGTCTGGCGGGTATATTGATTCCCGCGTCGCTGTCAATCGTCCTGACCATTTCAGAAGGCGGCTTCATCGAAATTGTCGATGGAAATCCGGTGCTCGATTACTGGGTCTTATTCACAAGTCCATTGACATGGTCAATTGTCGTCTTGAGCATTGCAGCGACGCTATACATTTCGGCAGTGTTCCTGACATGGTATGCGCATAAAGCCGGCGACGTTGAAGCGACCAATTTGCTGCGGAAATATGCGCTCATCTGGTCATTGCCGACGATCATTACTGCAGGGGGCATCATATTCGAGCTTCGTAAACATAATCTCGAGCATTACAACAACATCCAAACGTTTTGGCCAATGTTCCTCATCTCGTTCCTATTGTTTGCAGGAACGGTTTGGCTGCTTTGGAAGCGCCACAATTACGGGTGGGCATTCATTTTGCTCATGGGCCAATTTATCTTTGCGTTTTTCGGATATGGTGCGTCGCACTATCCGTACTTGTTGTACCCGTATTTGACGATTTACGACAGTTTCACGAATCCTGCGATGGCAATCTCGCTCATTATCGCGTTCATCCTAGGACTGGGACTCTTGATCCCTTCGCTTGTATTGCTCATGCGACTGTTCCTGTTCAATAAAGGATACGTCCGTGGGAAGAAGGATTTCCATGTGTAAAGGGGGCTTATGGGCATGACTGATTTCATTATTTTCTATGCACCTTTTATCATCTTGATTGCAGCCATCGTCGTCGCGTTTCTCATCGCGCCGCTAGATGGTTCGGTAACGGATAAAGAGGAGTAACGTGGAAAACAGACGTCATTGGCGTCTGTTTTTTACATCTTAAATACTTATCGATCATTTCCGAGAAGTTATCGATCACTTTCACAATTTAATCGGTCATTCCCAGGTCCTTATCGGTCACTTTCACAAGTTTATCGGTCACTTCCCAAGAGTTATCGTCATTTCAGGACCTTTGATTCATCTGCAGTTAGTGGAATACCTGCCGCTTTGCATGCCTGCCAACATTCGCTTTTGTGATAAACTAAGTACATACGAAATTTGGAGGAAATATCATGTCTTTTATTGTAAATCAAAATGATCGTCTCTCTGTCTATGTGGAGGATTTGACGCATGACGGATCGGGCGTTGCAAAAGTGGAAGGCTACCCGCTTTTTATACCTGGCGCACTGCCTGGCGAGGAAGTAGAAGTCCAAGTCGGGAAGACGTTGAAGAATTATGGATTCGCGCGTCTGTTGAACGTGACAAAGGCTTCTAAGGATCGCGTGGAACCGCCATGCCATGTGTTCTGGGAATGCGGCGGCTGCCAGCTGCAACATCTATCATACGAAGGCCAGCTCATCCAAAAGTATAAACAGGTCCGCGACGTTATCGACCGCATCGCGAAGTTGCCGCACGTACCTGTCCACCCAGTCAAAGGGATGGAAGACCCTTGGCGCTATCGCAATAAATCCCAGATCCCCTTCAGCGAACGGGATGGCAAAGTCGTATCCGGCTTTTACCGGTCACGCTCCCATCATATCGTCGACACGGACGTCTGTATTATCCAAAGCGAAGAGGCAGATGAACTGATGTCCACGCTGAAGCACGAAATGCATGCACTTGGACTCGAAGCGTATAACGAAAAGACCCATCGCGGCATGCTTCGGCATCTGATCGTCCGGAAAGGGAAGGCGACAGGGGAAATCATGGTCGTCCTTGTAACGTTGAAGAAAAAATTTCCGCAGAAAGACGCCGTTGTCGAACTCATTAAACGGGTTGTGCCGGAAGTGACGTCGATCATGCAAAACGTCAATGGAGAGAAGACGAACGTCATCTTCGGAAATGAAACGCTTCCTCTCTACGGCAAGTCGTTCATCATCGACAAGATCGGCGACATCGAGTTTGAAATATCGGCACGCTCGTTCTATCAAGTGAACCCCGCGCAAACCGAAGTGCTGTACAAGCAAGCACTCGACTACGCGCAGCTGACAGGCGACGAAATGGTTATCGACGCATACTGCGGAATCGGCACCATTTCACTGTTCCTCGCACAGAAAGCGAAGGAAGTGTACGGAGTGGAAATCGTCCCGCAAGCAATCGAAGACGCCAAACGCAACGCGGAATTGAATGGCATGACGAACGCCCATTTCGAAGCGGGCGCAGCGGAAAACGTCATCCCACGATGGTACGCAGAAGGCAAACGGTTCGATGTACTAGTCGTCGACCCACCACGCAAAGGATGCGATGAGAAGCTATTGCAGACAATCTTGGAATACAAACCGAAGCGTGTCGTCTACGTATCATGCAACCCAGGCACACTGGCGCGCGACTTGCGGATCTTAGAAGACGGCGGCTACAAGACAAAAGAAGTCCAACCCGTCGACATGTTCCCCCAAAGCAGCCACGTCGAATCCGTCGCTTGGCTAGAGATTTAAACGGTGCCTGTGCATCAAACATTTATGACAATTCAATAATTCGTATATCTATTCATAAGGTAGGCAACCAAATCTTGACATGGTTGCCTACCTTTTTAATTATATACAATTGTAGTGTATTGACTGAATTGTGTTGGTGCCTGTGTAAGGTGCATTTATGACTATTCACTATGAGGAATATAAATTCAGTAAATATCCAGTAACCCATTGATGAATTCAACTTTGTGAATTTACATATTCAATTGTAGTGCATAATCAGAATAGTTTGCTGCACAGGCACCACCGAAAAGCGCACCTCGAATAGAACCTCGAAAGAATTGAACGTTTGTAAATAGATTCTTGAAAGAAGGGAAAATTGAATGAGAGAGAGATAATCGATTGCTGTATATATCGCACAATTCGGAATGTGTAAAGTGAATTTACAAAACCTTTACAAGAATACCTAAGTAAATTTACAAACTTCCATTATTATTTACAAAGAGCCAATAAATCATGTTGGAGGTACATATATGAAAATCATGAGGGATGCACTAAAAGGATTATTCGTTATCTCCATAACAGTCGTACTAGCTGCATGCGGCAACAATGCTGAAGGAGATAGCAACTCGTCAAAAGACGGTTCAACGACAATTGCTATTTCAGGGTCTACTTCGGTAGGGCCTTTAGCTGAGAAATTGGCATTTACCTATGAGGAGAGCAATGATGTCAAAATAGAGATCAACCAGATTGGATCATCGGCTGGCATAACAAATGCGATCAATGGAGTTTCTGAAATCGGTATGTCTTCCCGTGATTTGAAACAGGAAGAGGTCGATAGCGGTTTGAATGAAATTGTTATTGCTTACGATGGCATTGTCGTCGTCACTCATCCGTCGAATAAAGTGAAAGATCTCACGATTGAGCAAGTGAAGAAAATATTCACCGGTGAGGTAACGAACTGGAAAGAGCTCGGCGGCGGTGACATGGAAATTGTCGTCGTTTCTCGCGAGGATGGCTCCGGATCCCGTGATGCATTTCAGGAAATCGTTGACTACTCATCAGGTGAGTTAGTGAGAAGCGCCATTATCGCAAGTGGAAACGGAAATATTAAAACGACAGTTGCAATGAATAAGCATGCGGTAGGTTTTATTTCCTTCGAATATGTGGATGAGTCCATTTCAACCGTTGACATTAATGGAGTGGAAGCGACAGCGGAAAATGTTCTGAAACAAACATATAAACTATCACGTCCGTTCTTGTTCGTCGCCAAAGAAGGAAGTCTAACCGATGCAGGACAACGATTCATTGATTTCATTTTAAGTCCAGAAGGACAAGATGTAGTTGTTGAAACTGGGGCTATCCCGGTTAACTGATTACGTCTATCACCAATAGTGATCTCGGAGGGATGCAGCTATGACAAGCCCGCCTATTGAAAAACAAAACATAGGTAACGGTAAATCAAATAGAAGGAAATATATGTTGGAAAGTTTATCATCAAAGCTTTTCTTATTCTGTGCACTTTTATCAGTTCTAAGTTTGCTGTTAATCGTAGGATTTGTATTTTATCGAGGCTCCCATCCGTTCATTGCAGAGGGGTACAGCTTTTTCGACTTCATCTTCGGAGTGGATTGGGTGCCAAGTGAGGATAAATTCGGGATATTCCCAATGATCGTCGCTTCTATTTATGCGACAATCGGGGCGCTGCTTATCGGGGTACCGATTGGTTTATTCACAGCGATCTTCCTTTCAGAAATCGCGCCGAAACGGTTTGCTAAAATCATATCGCCAGCCGTGCAGTTACTTGCCGGGATTCCATCTGTTCTGTATGGTGTTTTTGGACTTGCGATTATCGTGCCGTTTTTGCAGAACAATTTAGGATTAGTGAAAGGGCAAAGCTTATTGGCTGTCATTATCGTATTAGCGATCATGATGCTTCCTACAATTGTGACGGTTGCTGAAACGGCGATCCGCGCTGTTCCAAAAACATATCGGGAAGGTTCTTTGGCACTCGGTGCTTCTGAAATCGGCACGATATTTAAAGTGGTTGTACCTGCAGCCAAGTCCGGTATTATGGCAGCCATCGTTTTAGGCTTAGGGAGAGCGATTGGTGAAACGATGGCGGTCATTTTGATAGCAGGAAACAGTTTGATCACGCCTACAAGTCTGACTGACAGTGTCCGCCCATTAACGACTAATATCGCTTTGGAAATGGGTTATGCGGCAGGCGTACATCAGGAAATGTTATTTGCGACAGGTATCGTGTTGTTCTCCTTTATCTTGATTTTAAATTTTGTTTTGGCAAAAATCAGCGCAAGGGGTGCTCACTAAAATGAGGATGTTTAAGGATAATGTATTGCGCGGGCTTCTATGGTTTTCGGCTTTCGTCACGGTTGGTATTCTTTTGCTGATTGTAGGATTCATCTTTTATAAAGGATTCCGACTCATCAATTTCGAATTCATCTTTGGCGACTATTCACCGACAGGCGGCGGTGGCATTTGGCCAATGATCGTTACAACCGTGTATACAATCGTCATTTCACTTGTTATTGCAACACCGATCGGAGTTTTAGCGGCAGTCTATCTTCAAGAATACGCTAAACAAGGCAGGCTTGTTAAAACGATCCGTTTTGCTACAGAAAGCTTAACAGGGATTCCATCAATCATCTATGGATTATTCGGTGCCGTATTCTTTGTTACGACGTTAAAGCTTGGCATGTCGATCATCGCGGCGTCATTGACGTTGACGATTATTGTATTGCCTGTCGTCATACGAACGACAGAAGAAGCATTGAAAACGGTCCCTCAAACGTACCGTGAAGGCTCTTTGGCTTTAGGTACAACTAAACTTCAAACACTAATGAAAGTCATCTTGCCAAGTTCAATGCCTGGAATCCTATCAGGGATCATCCTTTCCATGGGGCGGATTGTCGGCGAGTCGGCTGCGATATTTTTAACCGCTGGAACTGTGGCGGCTATGCCTGCAAGCATCTTCTCTTCCGCGAGGACACTGACGGTTCACTCCTATTTAGTTACACAGGAGGCGGGGGATATAGAACTGGCAGCCGCGATCGGAATCGTATTAATCGTCATCATCTTGATATTGAACTTCTCAGCTACGTTCATATCCAAGAAACTAAATAAAGCAGATTATTGATGTTGCTAGAAGTAAAGGAGGAAATGTAGCGCTTATGAAGCAGTCAGAGAAAACGGCAAAAATCAGTGTAAAAGATTTGAGTCTTTTTTACGGAGATAAACAGGCACTGTTTAATGTTTCGTTAGATATTGATGAAAAGAAAGTGACAGCGTTAATCGGACCATCCGGTTGTGGAAAGTCCACTTTTCTACGTACGCTCAACAGGATGAATGATCTAATCGATGGGGTGAAAATCACCGGGGATATTGTAATCGACAATGAAGATATTTATAAATCCAATGATGTCATTAAATTACGTACAGTAGTCGGAATGGTATTCCAAAAACCTAATTTATTCCCAATGAGCATTTATGATAATGTCGCTTACGGACCTCGGACGCAAGGCATTAAAAATAAGAAAGAATTGAACAAGATTGTTGAAGAGAGCCTCCGTGGTGCTGCGATTTGGGATGAAGTGAAAGACCGTCTCAAGTCATCGGCACTCGGTCTATCAGGCGGTCAACAGCAAAGGGTTTGTATTGCCCGTGCAATTGCGATGAAGCCAGACGTTATTCTAATGGATGAGCCTACTTCGGCACTTGACCCGATTTCTACATTAAAAGTTGAAGAATTGATTGCACAATTAAAAAAAGAATATACAATTGTAATCGTAACACACAATATGCAACAGGCTGCAAGGGTATCAGACAAAACAGCTTTCTTCCTTAGTGGAGAAATTGTTGAATATGATGCAACAAATAACGTGTTTTCAAATCCGAAAGACCAAAGAACAGAAGATTATGTAACTGGCCGTTTTGGTTAATTAACCAAGATTATAATCAAGGGGTGACTTTCATGAACGCAAGGAAGAACTTTGACAAGAACTTGCAAGAATTACAAAACAAAATGTTGGAGATGAACAAACTTACCATATCCGCATTTGAGAAAGCGTTCACTGCGTTTAAGACACAAGATATTGAATTGGCATTGCGAGTCATCGATGAAGACACAGCCATTGATAATCTTGACCAGGAAATCAACCAATTTGCTGTATGGCTTATTGCAAAAGAGCAACCTTTTGCAACAGATCTACGAAGAATCATCGCATCACTAAAAATCACTTCTGATATCGAACGTATTGCCGATTTTGCTGTAAACATTGCAAAAGCGACTGCTAAAATCGGAAAGACCGAATCACTGATGAACATTACAAAGCTTGAGCAAATGAATGAGACATCCCTTAAAATGCTGAATATGGCCGTGTCCGCATTCATCGATGGGAACATGGCTCTTGCTAAAGAAGTCGCCGCTCTAGACGATCAAGTCGACAATGCCTACGCAGAAACATATAAGAGCATTACTGAATACTTACGCCAACACCCGGAAGAAACAACACAGCTCGTCCAATTACTGTTCATCAATCGCTTTCTTGAACGAACAGCCGACCACATAACAAACATTGCCGAAAGCGCTGCATATTTAATAAAAGGTCAGATTTATGATTTGAATCAATAACTAATTACATAAGGTGGAATCCTTCATATCGTAAGGATTCCACCTTATTTTTTTATTAGTTTGCACTATATTCATTATTTTGAGAAGATAAGAATAAAAGGGGAATGTGGTGGAGGGGTATGATGACATCAGTAACGGATAGATTAACGGAATCGGTCTTACTAGAGATATTGGAGAATGCATTTCAGTGGTTTGTTGTCGTTGATAGAGAAGCGAACATTTTATATATCAATGAAGAATACTGTAAGTTCCTAGAAACGACTCGTGAAAAAGCAATCGGAATGCCAGTAGAAGAAGTCATTGAAAACTCCCGGATGCATGAAGTTGTACAGACAGGTGAGGTGCATATCGCATCGCCGCATTTTATAAAAGGAACCTATATGTTAGCGAACCGTGTCCCATTGGAGGTTGACGGAGAAATTGTAGGGGCTTTCGGAAGTGTAATGTTTAGAGATTTGAACGATTGGCATAACTTGAGCTCTCATGTGAGAACAACAATGGAAAAAATTAAGGTAGGTCATGCAACAGAAAATGCGATCTTCCAACTTCAGGATATCCTTGGATCTTCTGATTCGATCAGATCGGTTAAAGAAACGATTCAGATGATTGCTCCAAGTGATTTACCTGTATTGATTCAAGGAGAAAGTGGAACAGGTAAGGAAATGTTTGCGCAGAGTATTCATTACCTCTCGAATCGCTCTGACAAGCCTTTTGTGAAGGTGAATTGTGCGGCAATACCCGTAGATTTTCTGGAACTTGAGCTTTTTGGAAGTGTTGGATCTACCGAACATAGCCATAGAAAAGGGAGATTCCATCAAGCTGAAGGCGGTACTTTGTTCTTGGATGATTTAGGAGACATGCCACTACCGCTGCAAGTTGAATTATTGCGGGTGCTCCAAGAAGGAACGATTGAGCCGATCGGGTCACAAAAAGCAATTAAAGTAAATGTCCGAATCATCGCTGCTGTAAATCAACCATTGAAAACCTTAATGGAATCCGGGAAATTCCGCGAGGATCTCTATTATCGGATTCATGCAATTACGTTGCAAATTCCACCGCTTCGTCAGCGAATGGATGACTTCGAGGAAATCACAAGTCACTTTTTTCACGGAACAATTGCCAAAGTGGGAAAGCGTAATCTATCGATAGCAGCAGAGACAATGCAATATTTAAAAGAATATAGTTGGCCAGGGAATGTGAGAGAATTGTATAACGTAATTCAAGCAGCAGTCTATTTAACAAATGGAGATGTGGTACTGCCTAGTGCCCTGCCTCAAGAAGTCCGGCTCAAGTCCCTATACTATACGAGCAATACACAAACTCTGCAGCAAGCTGTTGAACAATTGGAGATGAATATCATATCTGAAACCCTTCAGGCATTTCCTAGTAGGAGAGAAGCTGCAAAGGTATTAGGCTTAAGTAAAAGTACGTTTTATGAAAAGTTGAAAAAATATAACTTTTGACCTAATTTCCGAAAATACGGACACTAGTACGGAAATCCGGACGTAAAGAAAAGCCAGTATCATATATTGGAAAGCGTTATCAATTAACAGTCCGAATTCCTGGACTGTTTTTTCTCTTTATCTAGTAAGATGCCCAGAAATAAAGGTTTGCAAGTTTTCATAAGATTTGATTAAATGAATTGAAAGCGCTTTCTCTCTTGCATAAATTGGAGGTGGTTCCAAGGGGGACGAGCTATAGAATGGTTGATGGGAGAGTAACTTTAGGTTTATTAAAAAGGGGGAGGAATTACTTTGAAAAAATCAAGCGCAATTTTTCTAGTGGGCTTTATGGTGTTATTTACAATTTTAGCTGGATGTAGTCCGCAGGTAAAAGAAACAGGTTCCGCCAGTACTAGTGATCCAGTAGATTCTAAAGGTCAGGATACCTTTAACATTGGATTAGCTATTTCTATGTCAGGTGGAACAGCTCTATTTGGTGAAGGAGTAAAAAGAGGTGTAGACCTAGCTGTTAAGGAGTTTAACGATGCTGGCGGTTTTGAAGGGCAACAAGCGAATTTAGTTCTATACGATGATGAAGCCAAACCAGAAAAGTCAATCGAGATTGTTCAAAAGTTAATCAATCAAGATAACATTGTAGCCCTAGTTGGACCTGCGAACTCGGGAAATGCCATGGCACATATTCCATTTGTTCAAGAGGCGAAAATTCCTGAAGTCGTACCAGTAGCTACAGGGACAAAAATCACACAAGAATATAAGGATGCTGATAAAAACTATATTTTCCGTGTGGCTCCTCTTGATGGGGTTCAAGTGTCCGCTATTTTAAAAGAGCTGATCGATAAACAAGGACTTACGAAACTTGGTGTTATCCATGATACAGAGGGATACGGGCAAGGTGGCCGGGAAGATATTCTTAAACAAATGAAGGAAAACTACAATATGGAACCAACTGTCATTTCAGCTTTTGATCCAAAGGAATTAAATCTCGAGCCTTCTATTCGTGAAATGAATAATGCAGGGGTGGAGGCAGTCGTCTTTTACGGGCTTGCACCACAGTCAGCGAAGTTACTGGAAGCTCGATTCAACGAAGGGTTAGATGCCCCTATCTACGCGACTTGGGCTACAGGTGATCCTACTGTATTAAATCTTGTTGGTGATCTTGTGAAAGATGATTTGTATTTTGTACAGTCCTATACGATTGATCAAAATGAAGTAGCAAAAAAATTCCATCAAAAAGTAGTGGACACATATGGTGAAGACGTGTTTCCTATTGCTACTGCACAAGGATATGACAGTGCAAAACTTATCTTAGATGCAATAAAAAAGGTTGGCTTGGATAGTGAGAAAATTCGTGATCAAATTGAATCCTTCACGGATTTTGAAGGTGTAACAGCCATTAAATCAACACCTTTTACAAAGGAAAACCATGAAGCATTTGGTATTGATGAAGTATTCATTGCCACATATAACGACGATTTACAAATTATTTCAGCAGAATAATCGAGTTATTTAACTATATTCATCAAATGTTTTTTGTGCCGAAAGCGCAGCGCACAGGAAACAAATACGCCAAGGCGCATTTGTTCTGGTGTAAAGGGGAGTCCATACGAAGATTTCCCTTTTCACCTTTGCTGTTTTCTGTAGCAAATTACAAGGGGGACGTTTGCTTTGGATTTAACAGATGTATTAAAAGCCATTATTAATGGGTTAGTGTATGGAAGTGTTTATGCGATCATCGCCCAAGGCTACTATATTACTTTTATTACAACTAAAACGATGAACTTTGGTCAAGGTGACTTTGTCATGCTTGGTTCACTTATTGGATTATCTACCTTTACGGCAATAACAGCAGCAGGCATGGGTGTTTGGATTGCCTTTATAGCATCCTTGCTATTGGTAATCATCGTAGTGGGTATTTCCGGTTGGGCATTGGAACAAGTCGCTATTCGACCGTTACGAAGTTGGCATTCCATTGGTTGGATATTAAGTACTGTGGCCGTTGCCATGGTCGTGAGAAACGTAGCTATGCTTATATGGGGAAGAGATGTTTTGATGGCCCCATCTCCATTTGGACGCGCTATTTTAGATTTAGGTATATTGAAAATCCGTTATCATGAAATATTTGTACTAGTTGGCGCCGCAGTTATCATGTTACTGTTATACGTTTTCTTAAAGAAATCGTTATTCGGAAAGGCGCTTGAAGCGGTTGCCTTTAATAAGGATGCTGCTTCACTAATGGGCATTAATCCACGGTTAATGGCTTCCATTGCTTTTATAATTGCAGGTACCTTAGCAGGAGTAGGTGGCGTTTTAGTCGGGCCTATGGTACATCCAGGTGCATTTATTGGTCTTTTCCTTGGATTAAAAGCATTTGCGGTTGCAATTATTGGCGGTATCGAAAATCCACGGGGCATTTTTATCGGAGGACTTTTACTAG
This sequence comes from Sporosarcina luteola, assembly GCF_023715245.1. GTDB lineage: Bacteria > Bacillota > Bacilli > Bacillales_A > Planococcaceae > Sporosarcina > Sporosarcina luteola_C. The sequence continues at coordinate 116,572 of NZ_JAMBNV010000004.1, read as the reverse complement.
GTGTATCAGAAAATCTCTTTGCTCTATATAGTACATCCATGAAAGAAGCTGCTGCGTTCTTTTTAATTCTTGTCATTTTAGCAGTCCTTCCTCAAGGGTTATTTGGAAAACGAGTAAAGGAGAAGTTTTAAATGACAAAAGCAAAATGGTGGATTTATCAAATTGGTATCCCGCTCGTTCTCCTATATGCATTTCCTTGGGTTTTTAATAATGCTCATACGATCCATGTAGCCCAGTCATTTTTAATTACTTACATTGTCATCGTCGGGTTAAATCTACTTGTCGGTCTCTCCAAACAGCTTTCCTTGGGGCATGTTGGGTTTTATGCGATCGGAGCCTATTTATCTGTAATACTTACCATGAAAGTAGGATTGAATTTCTTCGTAAGTATTGTTATCTCTGCTTTAGTTGCTGCTTTATTTGGAGCCGTGGTAGCTCTTTTGTCGTTACGAGCGAAAGGTCCTTATTTGGCAATGGTAACAATTGCATTTGGAGAATTGGTTGGTATTATAGCTAACCGCTGGGTAGATGTCACTGGAGGTCCGGCAGGCGTCAGAACTTCGCAACCATCCTTATTCGGTTTTGAACTTGGTCCAATTGAGTATATGTGGTTTATTGGTCTGTTGGCTGTAATTATTACAGCAGGCGCAACAAATATCTTTAGAGGTCGTTATGGTCGGACCATGACTGCTTTTGGAAATAGTGAGGTTGCTTCAGAGGTGCTAGGGATAAATGTTCGAGGTTGGAAAATTTTGGCCTTTTCAATTTCCGCTTTTTTAGCAGGTTTAGGTGGAGGGCTCTTCGCTTTTCAAAATCAGTTTATAAGTAGTACCACTTTTGAATTGAATTTATCAATTCTGTTCCTTATCGCGGTTATTATCGGAGGATCAGGAACAAAGATAGGACCTATTATAGGGACAGCGATTATCGTTGGGTTACCGCAATTCCTACACAACTTTGTAGATTATCATTTAATGATTTTTGGTGGAATATTATTAGTCGCACTAATCCTTTTACCAGATGGTATCGTGGGTGCCTTCACCAATCTTTCGTTCTTTAAAAAGCTTTCTAGTAAGAAAGTTACTACTGAGTTAGGAATCTTACATGATGATCGGGAGGCAACAATCGATTTACCTGACGGGATTAATGGAAAGCTTCTGGAGCTTGAAAATATTTCAATGCATTTTGGTGGAATAAAAGCGATCGACGATGTTGAAATCGAGGTTTGGGGTGGAATTGTTCACGGAATTATTGGCCCGAATGGTTCAGGTAAAAGTACGACAGTTAACGTCCTAAGCGGAGTCTATATGCCGACTGGCGGGAACCTGCTTTGGAAAGGGAAGAACATTACAAAATATGCTCCTCATGGAATAGCGCAAGAAGGGATTACGAGAACGTTCCAAAACCTGCAGTTGTTTGAAGACATGAGCGTTTTACAGAACGTTATGGTTGGTTTTCATCTTCATTTCAAAACAGGATTCCTGAAAAACGTATTATATCTAGGCCAAGTTTCTGATGAAGAGCGCTATTATGCACAAAAAGCCTATGATCTTTTACGAATTGTTGGCTTAGAAGAAAAAGCCCATGAAAAAGCATCTGACTTGCCGTATGGGGAACAGCGATTAGTTGAAATAGCTAGGGGGTTAGCTTTAAAACCTTCGTTACTTATTTTAGATGAACCGGCAGCAGGGGCCAGTCCAAAAGAAATTGAAAAAATCATGGATGTCATCCAACGTCTGAAGAATGCAGGGTTGTCTATTATATTGGTTGAGCATCATATGGATATCGTTATGAATATTTGTGATTATATTACAGTATTAGATTTTGGTAAGAAAATTTGTGAGGGAACTCCTGAAACTATTCAAAACGATCCAAGAGTAATTGAGGCCTATCTTGGTGGGGAAGAGGTGAACCAGCTTGTTGCAGGTACAAAATCTATCAGTTAGTTATGGTCGGGCATCCGCTTTACACAATGTGACAATGGAAGTGAATGAGGGTGAAATTGTTGCTGTTATTGGTCCTAATGGGGCCGGAAAAACTACGCTATTGAAAGCGATAACGGGGTTGCTGAAGGCGAAGGAGGGTACGATTCGCTATAAAGATAACGTGATTACAGGTACACCTGCTCATAAAATTTTAGGGGTTGGGATATCCCATGTCCCTCAAGGCCGTCAAGTATTTGGTGATCAGTCTGTAGAGGATAATCTAATTCTAGGTGCGTTTTCGATTAAAAAAGAAAAACAAAAAATTCAAGAGCTTATAGAAAGAGAATATGAAAGATTTCCGAGACTAAAGGAGAGAAGATGGCAGCATGCGGGTACATTAAGCGGTGGAGAGCAACAAATGCTAGCAGTATCCAGAGCGCTTATGTCTGATCCTGATTTTGTTATTCTTGATGAGCCATCCATGGGTTTATCACCTATATTTGTAAAACAGATATTCGACACGCTACTAGAGTTGAAGAAATCTGGCAAGACGGTAATGGTCGTCGAGCAATTAGCAATGGCTGCTTTAGCTATATCTGACCGGGCTTATGTTTTACAAGTAGGTGAGGTGAAGTTACACGGACAATCACGAGATTTATTAAGGGATGACGGTCTGGTAAAAACGTATTTAGGTGCAGCTTCACCGAATTAACAGATATGTAAAATACGCTGTTATGTATTTCGATTACCGGAAGACAGTTTAACCTTTGGAGCGTTATAGGTACATCTCGTAAGCGCCCTGTATTTTGTGTGGGGAGGAATTCACATGGTAGAAGGAAAAGTTTTATTTATAACAGGAGCTGCACAAGGGATCGGCTTTGAAGTTGCCCAAGAGTTTTCTAAAGCAGGCGCTAAAGTTGTACTTTCAGATATTAATGGGGAAAAAGTGAAGGATGCTGCCCAAAGACTGAGTGGAGATGCGATTGGTATTAAGTGTGATGTCACGTCCGAAGCAGATCTGGAAAAGGCGATCAATGAAGCAATTACTTATTATGGAAGAATTGATATTCTCATTAATAATGCTGGGATGCAGCATGTTGCGATGCTCGAGGATTTTCCGACGGAGCGATTTGAATTGCTTGTGAAGATTATGCTGACAGCTCCATTTATCGCAACGAAACTCGTATTGCCGCATATGAGGGAGAATGGATTTGGACGTATCTTGAATATGGCTTCCATTAATGGACTTGTCGGCTTTGCGGGAAAAGCTGCGTATAACTCAGCCAAGCATGGTGTAATCGGGTTGACGAAAGTCGCGGCTCTCGAAACGGCAGCGGATGGGATTACGGTAAACGCAATCTGTCCTGGCTATGTTGACACGCCATTAGTGCGCAATCAGTTCCAAGATTTAGCGACGACACGCAATGTTCCACTCGAATCCGTACTGGAGGAAATCATTTATCCATTAGTGCCTCAGAAGCGGCTGTTAGATGTTAAGGAAGTTGCCGATTTAGCACTGTTCCTTTCGAGCGATGCAGCGAAAGGCATGACAGGTCAAGCGGTCGTGCTGGACGGCGGATATACGGTGCATTAACGAGTAACCTAGCAAATTGGAGGGTTACTTCACTTCTGACTGTAGACAAACACAAGAGATTTTGGTGTTTGCCTATAGTCTTTTTTCTATTAAAATAGTGTTGAAACTAAACAAAGTTGATTTCCGCTGCGGTCGGACGCTTTCCGCGGGCACGGCTTCAGCCAATCGAACAACGTAGGGTTCGATTAGCCGTATTTCTGCGTTCCTTGCAGAAATTAAGGCAGCATCCACATCCTGCTCGCAACGCTTCGCTTGTGCTCGCAAAAGCCGTTCTTCGTAACGGCTTTCGCAGGAGTCGCCGACCTCCACTCCAATCAACGGTGTCTTTTATAAAATAAATGAGGTAATGGATATGCATATGATGACGAAAAATCAAATCAATGAAGGTGAACAGTTGGAAATGCTGACTATAGAGCAGTTAGTTCCACAAGACCATCTGGTTCGTAAATTGGATGCTGCGATTGATTTCTCCTTATCTATCCATTAGTCGAATAAGCTGGCCAGCTGGACATGGAGAATGCCAATCATGGCGTAACATGAACCAAAATCGGAAAAAATCCAAGACACTTTTCTGTCAACACTCTGAAGTAACCTCTCAATGTAGAGAGGTTACTATTTAGGTCATCTATAGGAACTTAATCGGCAATTAACTAATTTGGCCACAAACAAAATGGCAGGGGAAATATAAATGGATGTCCGATTTTCGCTAACACCGAACCGTTGAGTTATTAATTGATTGGACAATTGTTTGTATGAGGTTTTCAACCATATATGGTTTATATTTGATGTATTTATTGATTGTAAGTAGCTTCGTTGATTGGAGTGGAAGGCGGCGACTCCTGCGGGACAAGCGTGTCCAGGTGAGACCCCGCAAGGCGCGAAGCGACGAGGAGGCTCACGGACCGCCCGCGGAAAGCGTCCGCCTGAAGCAGAAATCAACACTGTATTGTTTATCAGAGCCTATAAAATAAGGCTAACGATGAAAATCATTTTTTGCTGATATTATGGACAGTCCCTTTACTATTATAGATTGGATCAGGCTTTTTCAGTCTGCTTACTAGCCTTTACCTGTTCCATTAAATAATCGACGAAAGCGTCGTCCCGTACAAGCCATGCTTCGTACTTTCTTTTAAGGAAACGCTCCGCTTCCTCAAAGCTAGTAAAGGTCTGTTCCACCTTTATGTCATTTTGCTTAATTACCCATGTTTGATCGTTTTCCGGGTAGAGGAAAAAGCTATCGTCCATTCGGTTTTTATAGAGGGAACCGAAGGAAGAATGTTTCAAGTTGTATCGATTTCGCCGCGCATCTTCCCTTAAAGGTTCTAAGTGGAACGTGTCCAAAACAAACTGTTGAAAAGCCTCGGTAGTCAAAGAGCATCCAGAAGCTTTTGCATGTCCGCCTCCACCGAATTGACCGGCCACTTCGGATACATCAACATGCTCATGGATTGTTCGGAAACCGGCTCGTTTCCCCCCGATATTCAGGATTACAATGTAATCAAGATGCGGGTATTCTTTGCCAAGTTCATTGCCTAGCTCTGAATGATAGGATTCCGCATAGACGATTCCCGCAAAGTGTTCACCTGTTTCCGTTTGTACAAGTTCTCTTCTCTTCCGACGAATATAGCGTTCGATTTTATCTTCTTCCATATCAAGTAGCTTCTTTTCGAATTCATCAAAGTTAAAATGTTCATCCGAAGAGAGTCGACTGATCATCTTGTCTTCAAATTCCTCAATAGTCATAAGAAAGAAGAGGGCATTGAGACGTTGTGCACTCTGATTATTATTCTTCTCCCATTCCCATGTATCATACTGCCTGACGAGCTCGACAAATTCGGCAATAGATTCAGACGGTTCCATGTGTTCATGTGTCACAAGGTATTCATATAATAGGGAGGTCGCCGAAGTTAACTTTTCTTCCTCATCCTCGACTTCGACATGCCCCCACTCATACTCATTAAAGTGAAGCGCTGTCTTATGGTGATCAATCAATTGAACCTTTCCACCGTCTTGATAAAACCTCTCAAGTCTATTCTCATTTTCTTCATTTACAGACAAATCGGTAATGAACAAGAATGTTTCCTTATCCCCATTTTCCAGAAACCATTCTACTTCCCGATTAAGACCGGAAATGGAATTGTAGCGTACTTTGACCTGCTTCCCAAAAGCCATCTTCGCTAAAATTCCGCAACCAACGCCGTCCAAATCATTATGAGACAACAATTTATACATATCCATCACTCCTCGAACGACAGTATAGTCAATTTACGCGGGTGACAGTCCCATCTTCGGATCATTCTCAATAAAAAAACCCCCCGTTTACCGGGGGCTTGTAACCTCTGCGTTTACACCAAGCTTATCAAGAACAAATGCGTAGCATTCCGCAGCTTCCTTCAAATGGTTGAAGCGGCCAGACTTGCCGAAATGGCCGGCACCCATATTCGTTTTCAGTACAACGACGTTGTCATCGGTTTTTAACGCTCTCAGGCGTGCAACCCACTTGGCCGGTTCCCAGTAACCGACACGTGGATCGTTTATGCCGGTTGTAATGTACATATGAGGATAGTCTTTCGCTTCCACATTGTCATAAGGACTGTAGGACTTCATATAGAAGTAATCCTCGCGATTTTGTGGATTGCCCCATTCATCCCACTCCAGCGTAGTCAGGGGAATGGTCGTATCGAGCATCGTCGTCACGACGTCGACGAATGGAACGGCAGGGACGACTGCCTTGAACAAATTTCCGGCCAAGTTTGCCACTGCGCCAACGAGCAAGCCTCCCGCACTGCCTCCGCGGGCCGCCATTTGGTTTGGAGTTGTGTAACCCTGCTCGATAAGATGCTTCGCTGCAGCAATAAAATCTGTGAACGTATTTCGTTTATGCTCCATCTTTCCATCTTCATACCAACTCCGTCCCATTTCGGAACCGCCACGCACTTGCGCTGTGACAAATATGATACCCTTGTCCAAAAGCGGGAGACGATACGGATCGAAATGCGGATCGCTGTTTGCTCCATATGAGCCATATCCATAAAGAATCAATGGTGCAGGCCCTTCATCGAGCGTATCTTCCCGATAGACGACGGTCATAGGCACGTTGACGCCATCCTCGGCGACTGCCCATAATTGCTCTTGACGATAGCTTGAACGGTCATATTCTCCGCTGACGGGAGCCGCTTGCAATTTATGCTTCACTCCGGTTGACAGATTCAGTCCATATGTCGTTTTTGGCGTAAGCAGCGACTCATATTGAAGCAACACTTCAGTCGTCTCGTAGCTCTGGTCGGATAAAACCGATACAGTATAGAGCGATTCATCCCATTCAATCGGATTCAACTCGCCGTCCTGTAATACCCAGATCTGCGTCAAACCGTTCTCCCGGCCGGAGACAAGAAGCTTATCACGAAACGGATACACACCTTGAAGATAGCGATTTTCGCTATACGCAATGACATTCACCCGTGACCTGATGTCGTTGAGTGGACAGCGGAGCAGTTGAAAGTTCAGCGCATTTTCGTTTGTCAGTATGAGCAGGTCATCGCCCCAATGCTCCACATCATAGAGAATCCCATCACGCCGCGCATCCAGTAGTTGCAAAGGGGATGACGGGGCATCTGCATCCAACATGCGAATTTCGCTTGACGTTTTCGAATGTGAATAAACAAAAATAAACTTCCCGCTTTGCGATTTAGACACGTAGAGCGTAAATGTCTCGTCTTTTTCTTCATAGACAAGCTCATCACTCTTCACGTCACTACCTAATCGATGCCTCCATAATCTGCAAGGGCGTTGATTCTCATCAACAGTAATGTAAAAAATATAGTCGCCACAACGGCTCCATTCCATACTTCCATATAAAAATACATCCGAAATCCGGTCTGGCAGAAGTTCGCCAGTTTCGATGTCCTTTATATGGATAGTATAACGATCGGTGCCATCACGGTTCTCTAAAAAGGCCAGACGGTTATGATCGGTACTCATACGCTGCACCGTCACGCTTAAATAGTCACTGTCCTCGGCCAATTCATTCAGATCGAGCACCACTTCCTCCGATGCCTCATCTACTAGTTCTCGGCTTGCCGCCTGCTTGCGTGCATAGATCGGGTATTGCTTGTCCTTTTCCAAACGTGAATAATAGAAGTAGTGTCCATTCTGTACAGGCACTTTCACTTCGGAATCGGGAACACGGTCAACCATGCTTTGATAAATCTGGTCGGTTTGTTCTGCCAAAGGCCGCATGACGTCATCGAAATACTGATTTTCTTCTTCTAAATAATTGATGACCTCGGGGTTATTGCGATCCTTCAGCCAATAATAGTCGTCTTCGCGTACATCGCCATGCAATTCATGGGGATGGGGAATCCGTTTTGCTATAGGTGGTTTCATACTATTTCCTCCTCTCCTTATAAATAGTAGTTTCGTGATAATTACAGAAATACCTCTTTTAAAATGAAGCGTGACGGATTCGTAACAAACATGTGGGTCATTGCATATTTTAGGCTAATGAGATTTCCTTGCAGACAACCGCCCCCGTCAACTTGGGAGTCGCGGGGGCGTTCGGTGTAGAGAACTGCTTATTCTCTTGGCCTTATAGAATGTCCAGTTGTACGATTAATGCCAAGAGGATTTGTAGCAATAGCTGCAAGGAAATCGCTACATCGGTGTCTTCCGTAGTTACTTCGATATCACGGGAGTTGACGATGATCAGTCTTTGGCGGTTGGTCTGCCGGATCTGTGCTCGTTCCAGTAATTCAGCTGTCACTCGTTCCGCCCTCGTACCATCAGCAATCGAGATGTTAACAACAATCGCGATGGCTACTTGGAGCGCTGCTTGCAGGGACACGGCAACTTGCGTGTCAGTCGTTCTGACAGTGACATCGCAAGAGTCGCGGATGACAATTAATTCGTTGGAAAGCTGTTCGATATCAGTATCCAATTCCGCGTCTGCACCCGTATTCTCTCTATCATTCCTGCAATGAGCGATTGGGTGCCTTGAATCAGCATCTAATGCAGACCATCTGTCTCTGTCTCTGTCTCTATCCCGGTCTCTATCTCTATCCCGGTCTCTGTCTTTGTCTCTATCCCGGTCTCTGTCTCTATCCCGGTCTCTGTCTTTGTCTCTGCATCTGTCTTTGTCTCTGTCCCGGTCTCTGTCTCTATCCCGATCTCGATCTCTGTCTCTGCATTTGTCTCGATCTTTGTCTCTATCTCTGTCTCGATCTCGATCTCTGTCTCTGCATCTGTCATCTTCACGTGAATAATATTCATAGTCATAGTCATTGTCATAGTCCATTATTCTTCCCTCCTCTCTCTTTCTATTACATGTGCGGGAAAGTTCTTGAGTTGGACAAATTATCTATTCCTGTTCATTTTTTTTATTTTTGCTTCTGCTGTTTCTTCTTCATGAATGCTTCTCGTAGCGGATGAGGCGCCTGTCCGTCTGTTTTTTCCTGTGTATCGGTTACTTTCCGAACGGCTTTCGATTCCAAAAAGCCCTCTACTTGAGTTTTTAGCTGTTCAACTGTCTGCTTCAAGCCTTCACGTTGCTCATCTGTCATGCGTTGTTTTGCTCCATCGACATTGATTTTGTGTTTGGAGAATACATCAGCTACAAACAGCTCCATCAACTGGCTCGACAATCCATATAATTGTTCGCGGTTATTTTTGTCTTCCACTCAAATCACCTCCTTTTGCACTTACAAATATGTATACTCGCGCAAACCCACTTCAGCAGGGCATCTATACATATAACAGGAAAAAAACCGTAAGGATCAAGAGGTAGAACCACTTATATAATAAAAAGGAAGAACATGCCCTTGAAACGGGAAATGTTCTTCCTTTTCATTGATTCTGATTGTTGGTACCTGTACCAATGAATTCCAAGGAGAGGCCAGAAAGTCAAAAATTCATTGGTTAAAGTGCACAAAGGTTTGGCTGAATTAGTGATTATCGTAAAAACCTTATGCACAGTACATAGCGAGGCCTTGTGCATTTTGGTCACTAGACATAAAGACCTTAGCTATAAAGCTATGTATAATAAGTGATGCAAGATGAAAAAGTTTTAGTAGGAAAGTATTTATCAGCCAAAATAAACTAAATGCAGTTGAAAATACAGCATTGAAAGGGGCAGTTGATATGACTGTAATAAATGAAGCTATCGACTCAAAAGCAATTCAGGTTGAACAAAACTCGACGTTGGATGAATCACTGCATCCGAAAACCGAGCAGGATAGGACCGTCAAGCCAAAAGACTATGTCTTCATGTGGATCGGTGACGGGGTTAACTTAGGGAATATGACGTTGGGAGCCAGCGTAATTGTCGCGGGAGCAGCAACATTGAACATCTTCCAAACAATCCTGGCAGCTCTGATCTCCATAGGGATCATTTCAACTATCTTCGCATTGAATGACCGACTTGGTTATCGGGAAGGTATTCCGTACGTTGTACAGCTTAGAATGTCCTTCGGGATTAAAGGGAAAGTCATTTCGTCGTTATTGCGCGGTGTACCTGCCATCGTCTGGTACGGTATTCAAAGCTGGATAGGCGGTACTGCGTTGAATGAAATAATGAAAATCGTTACAAACGGAGCATTTAATAATGTTGTCATCTGTTTCATCGGACTTCAATTGTTCCAGATTGTCCTTTCGCTCTTCGGTTTCCATGCAATTAAATGGGTGGAAACAGTTGCATCGGTCGTTTTCATGGCAGCGCTCGTCTATGTGTTTGGAATCCTTATGACTTCACATACAACTCAGATTGCTGAAACGTGGGTACAAGCTAAAGGATCATGGGGCTTGCCGTTCTTCGGACTCATCATGGTCTTCTTGGGGAACTACGCAGGAATATTCGTAAGTGCTGCAGACTATTCTCGTGAGCTGAAAACTGGTTTGAGTGATAAGAAGCGTGGAGCATTATACTTTATTCCAATAACAATTTCATACGGTTTTGTTATTGTCATCGGTGCAATGTTGGCAGCTGCAACAGGTGTAACGAACCCTGCACAAGCACTTCCAATCATACTCAATAATGATTATGTTTCTGTGTTCGTATCAGCCTTTATCGTCGTAGCAGTCATTGCAACAAACATGGTGGCGAACATCATTCCGCCGGCATATGTCATTACATTGCTGACAAAATTGAAATATAAAGCATCTGTAACGATTACAGGATTGCTTGCTTTAGGTGCATTTCCTTGGTTGCTTATCCAAGAGTCATCGGCTACAGGTTTGAATATGTTCATCCTAATCTATTCAGCATTTTTAGGACCTGTTATCTCCATCCTTCTCGTAGATTATTATATTTTACGAAAACAGAAAGTGGATATGACTGACCTGTATAATGACGAAGGATCATTTTCGGGATATAATCCAGCAGGGTTGATTGCTATGTTCATCGGTGCAGCCGCTGCATTCATAGAGGTTGAGCTTGCATGGATTATCGGTTTAGTAGTAGCTGGTACAGCTTACTACCTTCTATCGAAATATGCATTTAAAAATTCAAGCTTCAAAAAAGGAACCATTTTCGAGAAATAATGAATTGTACAAATTGCCTCATGGAGAATCCAACTTCGTGAGGCAATTATTTTGTTCATCTTGCACAAGTAGTTATCTAAAGTGTCTATTATTCACCCCCGACTTATCCACTGTATCTAATAAAACATCATTCTTTTGTTTAAGTGACCTAAAGAAGTATATCAATATAGGTTGTATAATGAGGTTGTCCACTACTAAGTGTAGATGTGAAGCTTGTTGGGGGATAACAATGTTTACGAACATTGATGATGAACCTCATTATAGTAAAGGTTTCGATTACTAGTGGTAAATTTTTGAGGAGGGGTTTTTTTGACTCTTTTTGATAGAGAAAAAATGAAGAATGCTGGATATAGTGAAGATGTATTGCCCACAAAAGTAGAAGAACGAAAATGGGGTATAAGCAATTTCCTGACGGTCTGGATGGGTTCGGTTCATAACATTCCAAACTATATTGCCATTGGTGCTCTTTTTGCTTTGGGATTGTCGGTCGGCCAAGTGTTTACTGCAATTATGGCTGCCTCCATTGTCATAGCATCGATGCTTGTTCTAAATGGCCATGCAGGATCAAAATATGGATTGCCGTTTGCGATGTTGCTGCGTTTATCTTACGGCCCGAAAGGCGCAATGATTCCGGGTGTGTTAAGAGGAGTCATTTCTGCAATTATGTGGTTCGGGTTTCAAACGTACGCAGGAAGCCAAGCATTATCAATTTTAATTGGTAAGCTTTGGCCGACGTATTTGACATTAGGTGGAGATTGGAACCTTCTAGGGTTATCTTTGCCAGCGTTGATATCGTTTTTACTGTTCTGGTTATTGAACATTGCTTTAATTTATGGAGGAATGGCTTTCCTAGGGAAGTTTACAAATATCCTCTCGCCGCTTGTGTACATTGTTTTTGGAGGAATGGCAATTTGGGCCATTAACTTAGCTGGAGGAATCGGTCCTATTCTTTCGTATACAGGTACAGGAGTTCCAGGAAATAAAGTAGTTATTTTCTTCGCGGCTGTAACGGCAGTCGTTGCAGCATGGGCAGCACCGATTGTTAACGCTTCAGATTTCACGAAGCTTGCAAAATCGACGAAGACGCAAGCGATAGGACAAACTGTCGGCCTTGTTGTAACGTATTTACTATTCGCTGTTGCAAGTATCGCCATCATTGTCGGATCTGAAATCGCTTTTGGAACACCGATATGGAACGTATTGGATGTTGTAGCTCGTTTTGACGGGACATTTGCAATCGCTATTTCCGTTCTAACACTTTGCTTAACAACTTTATCTGTTAACGTAACTGGAAATATTGTACCGGCTGGTTACCAACTAGCATCTTTATTCCCTAAGACACTCACATTCAAATCGGGTGCAATTATTGCAGCAATAACTGGAATTCTCGTTATGCCTTGGAAGCTGATGGAAAATGCAACAAGTATTTTCACTTTCTTAAACATTATTGGCGGGATCCTAGCTCCAGTTACTGGAATCATGCTAGCCCAGTATTTCCTAATTTCAAAAACTAAAATTGATTTGAATGCTTTATATGACGCGGAAAAGGGAAAGTATCATTATACAAAAGGATTCAATGTAAATGCGATAATTACAACGATAATTGCAGGTGTGATTTGTTTGATCGGAAACGTCGTACCTGTCCTCAAACCGCTTTATGATATGTCTTGGTTTGTAGGAATCATTGCAGCATTTATTCTCTACACGGCGCTTGAATCGACTTATTCAAAAGGTGCTTTGACGCGAAAAGCTCCAGAGTTATCTAAAGAGAATAGGTAATTCCATATATGGCGAAACTGATGTTTGGTGTGAAGTTGGCGGTAAAAAATCATTGATAACTGAGAGGGGAAATTCAAATGGCATTCGATTTAGTTATTAAAGGTGGAAAAGTGGTTTTACGTGATGGTGTTTATAACGTTGACTTAGGAATCAAGGATGAAAAGATTTCATGCATCGCCGAGAATATTACGGATGATGCTAAGGAAGTTATTGACGCGTCCGGCCAATATGTCATGCCTGGAATGATTGATACGCATGTACACATCAGCGAACCTGGACGTGCGGAGTGGGAAGGATTCGAAACAGGATCGAAATCACTGGCTGCAGGAGGCACAACAAGCTACGTGGAAATGCCGTTGAATGCCCTGCCGGCAACAACGAACAAAGCAGCGTTGGATCTTAAGTTGGAAGCGGCGATTGACCAGAACTACGTCGACTACGCGTTTTACGGTGGACTCGTCCCTGGAAACGTGGATAAGCTGAAGGAAATGTCGGACGCTGGCGTTCTTGCATTTAAATGCTTCCTATCCGATATTACAAGTGACATTCCGGATGATTTCGTAAATGTGGATGACTACACTTTGTATAAAGGCATGCAAAAGTTGGCTGAATTGGATCAGATCCTATGCATCCACGCGGAAAACGGATCAGTACCGTCTGGCCTTGCAAAGGAATTTGCAAGGGAAGGCAAAAACTCCGGAGTCGAATATGCGGAATCCCGTCCGATTTTCACAGAAGTGGAAGCGGTTCAACGTGCGATTCTTTTCGCTAAAGAAACAGGCTGTAAATTGCACCTAGTTCATATCAGCACTTCAGAGGCTATCCAGGTGATCTTAAAAGCGCGTGAAGAAGGCGTCGATGTAACAGTTGAATCTTGCCCTCACTATTTCGCATTCACTGCCGATCAAGTCGATGAAATTGGTCCTAAGGCAAAATGTCAGCCTCCAATCAGAAAAGCGGAAGACCAAGCAAGACTATGGGACGAGCTTTTGGCTGGGAATATCGACTGGCTGACGTCTGACCACTCGCCTTGTACGGAAGACTTGAAGCAAGGAACGATTTGGGAAGCATGGGGCGGAATTAGCGGCGCGCAAAACAACGTCGACCTCATGTTTGACTTGGCTGTGAAACAGCGCGGACTTCCGGTTCATGAGTTCGTTAAATTGATTTCAACAAACCCGTCTGAGCGTTTCAACATTGCCCATAAAGGTGAAATCGCAGTATCCAAAGATGCGGACATCATTTTAGTCGACCCGAACCAATCGTACACAGTGAAGAGGGAAGATCTTTACTACAAAAACAAACATAGTGCATACGAAGGCAGAAAAATCGACTGCCGCGTAACAAAAACAATCGTTCGCGGACATGTCGTATTCGACCTAGAAGAAGGCATTGTCGGAGAACCTGTCGGCAAGTTGATTGCTGCCAATAACTAATTCATTCATACCTTTGCCGTTGTCCAATCCGGCAATGGCAAAGGTAAATTTGTGTTTGGAGGAATGAAAGATGACTACATACGATTTGATTATTAAAAACGGTAAGATTGTTACAGCTGAATCCGTTATCCAAGGTGATATTGCTGTTAAAGACGGTAAGATCCAAGAAGTTGGCCAAGCGCTGCAAGGCACGGCTGATCGAGTGATCGATGCAGAAGGGAAACACGTATTACCAGGATTGATTGACACGCATGTCCACTTCAATGAACCGGGTAGAACGGAATGGGAAGGAATTGCAACAGGAAGCCGAAGCTTAGCTGCCGGCGGAGCGACTTCTTTCTTCGATATGCCGTTGAACAGTACTCCTCCGACGATCAATAAAGAGAACCTGGACTTGAAAAAGGCTTGCGCAGATGAAAAATCAATCGTCAATCCATATTTCTGGGGCGGCCTTGTTCCAGAAAATATTGCTGACCTGAAAGATCTTCATGACAATGGAGTAATCGGATTCAAAGCTTTCATGTCTCCGAGTGGTATCGCTGATTTCAATCATGTGGACGATGTAACGATTTTCAAGGGAATGAAAGAAATTGCATCTCTTGGCTCATTACTTGCAGTTCACGCTGAAAGTACAGTCATTTGTGATCAGCTTGCCGAAGAAAAGCAAAAACAAGGTAAAACCACAGCAAGAGATTTTGTCGAGTCAAGACCGATCATCTCTGAAATCGAAGCGGTCAGAAGAATTATCTCTTATGCAGAAGCAACAGGTTGTAAATTGCATGTTGTCCATGCGAGCAGCAGGAAAGTCGTCGAAGTCATTCAGGAGGCAAAAGACAGAGGCGTAGACATTACAGTTGAAACTTGCCCGCATTATTTAGCTTTGAATGTACAAGACTTTGAAGCAAAAGGCGGCTTGGCAAAATGCTGTCCTCCGTTACGCGATCAAGACGAAGTCGAAGATCTATGGGCTGCTGTCGCTAACGGCGAAATTAATGTCATCGCATCAGACCATTCACCGGCTCCGGCATCTATGAAAACAATAACAGACAACTATTTTGAAGGTTGGGGCGGAATTTCAGGAGCTCAGTCGACATTGAACATCATGTTGACGGAAGGCTATTTCAAACGCAATCTTCCATTGGAGAAGATTGTAGAATTGACTGCAACGAACCCTGCTAAACTATTTGGCCTTACGAATAAAGGGGTACTAGAAGCTGGCTATGATGCGGATATCGCGATTGTTGACTTGAATGAAAGCTTTGAGCTGAAGAATGAAGATCTCTTCTACCGTCACCAACATTCACCATACGTAGGCATGACATTCAAAGGAAAAGTTAAAACGACTATCGTCAATGGAGAAGTAGTCTTCGAGAACGATAAAATCGTCTCTGAGAAAACAACTGTTATTCAATAAAAACAAAAAACCAAAGCCCTTTCGAACCGGGCTTTGGTTTTTATTCATTTTCTTTTAAAAGTGATCCGATCATTAACGCTACACGTATGCGCAATGAGTGCGCCGGATCGCGGAAAGAGCAATTCAGTATCTCTTCCGCCTTCTCAATACGGTATTTGACAGTATTTCGATGAATGTACAAGCGGCGTGACGTCTCCGAAATCTCACACTGGGAATCCAAATACACTTGAATCGTTTTGACCAGTTCCTGATTTTCCTTGGTCTTCGGATGAGCGAGAGATTTCAATGTATTTTCATACAATGCTTTTAAATCTTTTTCAGGAATCGTGTTCAATAAATCCTCAAGCTCTTTCATTTTATAGAAATTGATGAACCCGAGCATATTCATATCATATCCGCTCATAATTGCTTCACAAGCTTCTGCATAAGCGGTTGTAATATCCTTAATGGACTGAACCGTATTGCTGACACCGAAGGAGATCGAATAATCACCTTGTAAGTTTTCTTGACATTTCTCGACGAATTCGTTTACTTCTGATGGGTCAACTTCATCAGCGTATTGCAAGATCATAACGTAGTACTTTTCCTTCGTAAATAAAATGCCGTCCAGTTCGCTATGAACGATTTCATCTTCGAGCTGATCATAAATACTATTGTATAGTTCTCCAGCCTTTTTCTCGTACAACTGTAGGTCTTCGTAATTCTGCCCTTTTTGGTCTACAGTACAAATGATGCAAATATTATTCAAGTTCTCGTTTAAGCCGTAATAATTGGCACGGCTTAAAATTTCTTCATCAGAATGAATTCGATTCTCAATCAAGTCGTCAAAGAAATTATTTTTGAGGAGCCTTGAGTTTTCTTCGATCGCCTGCTCCTTGATAATCGTAAACGTAATAACGTTACCGGCCTGTTCAATTGCCATTTGTGAAGATGGGTAAGGCAAAGTCATTGAATCGACAATGACAAGCATGCTCGGATGCTGCCGTTTTGTTTGAACAGGAAAAGTGGAAATGGATTGATGTTCCCTTGAAGGAATCGTAAAGGTACTTCCTTCCCGGGCAGAAGTTAAGTCTGCTTTCACTATATCGATGATTTCCTGTTCGGCCACCTTCATGGAATCCATCCGGAAATCGTGACTATGCGCGATTTTCTCTCCCCTGTGGTTCAGTAGGAGGGTAGGGCGGGATAAAAAATGCCCCAATTGCTCGATAAGCGCAGTTAAGCTATAGCCTTTGATCATCATGTCGGAAAATTCTTTTTGGACATGCAACGCATAATAGAGTTGTTCCGATTCAGCATCATTTAAATAATTCAAGATATGACGGGAAACTTCACCTAGTGTATGCTTCGTTGGCAAATCAATGATTGGAAATGCCAGGTCATCGGCGAGCAGTTTCACCTCACGGGGCAATTCTTTGAAGAATCGGTTGATCTTAATGGCAAGACCCGAACAGTTCAGCTCATGCATCTGTTTAATCAATTCGCAGAATTTCTCAGGGTCATCCTTGAATGCATATCCCGTCGTAAGAAGGAGGTGGTTTTCCGCCAAGAAATTGATGATGTCCGGCGTGTCGGATATATTTACAAACTGCACATTTCTTGTAAGACCGCGATGGCCCGCAAGTACAATGCTTTCTTTCATGCCTTCCAATATAAATAAATCGTTTATTGTTTTCATTAGCATAACCTCTTTTATAGAATTCCCAACTAGACTATTACACATACGTACCACTCTTTATTGTACGTTAAAAGTAAACAAAAATCAAGCGTGTTTTTGTTCATAGTAGACAATGAAATTTCCAGCGAATAGATGTAAACTAGAATAGATATAGGCGAAAAATAAGGGAATACTATACGTTTCGGATAGAATTCATTCATGGGGTGAGGAAATGGTTGATTCGACAAATGTAAACTCAAATCGTCATAGAGGTGCGTTTGTTTTGAAGGCCATCGCAGCGAGCGATGAAGTTTCCCGTATCTTGAAGGCAAACCCGAACGGACATGTCCATAGTGTTTTTACTACTAGTTTCAATTTAGCCTTCGGTGGGCATCTTGTCCATGTTGGCGCATTGGGGAATGGCCTCGCACCATTCGGAATCGGTTTGGAACAAGCGGGTGCCCATCTGCTGACTACTTTGCTTGCTGTCGATTTGGAAGCTGTGTGGGATGAAGAATCAATGTCAGTGCTGTTCCCGAAAGGAATTACGCTTTCGTTAGGCGATGCAAAATGGACAGATCATAAAATACAGCCTTTCATTTACAATCGTACTACTCTTGAGGATAACTTCATGTTTTTAGCGAATCGGCTTCTTCAAGATGATTGGAATACTGGTTTAGCTGAAACGACGGAAGAGAAAAAACGAATCATCCAATATATAGTCGACCCTACTTCATCCATAGATGAAATTCCTGTCCTGGACAAATTGAATGACTTGAAAAATCTTGTTATGCATCATGAGTTGGACGAGAAAAAAGTCTTCGACTATTGGATTGGCAGGGGACTAGGGCTTACGCCGAGCGGAGATGACGTCATTACCGGAATTTGTGCAGTGCTATCGTCGCTGGAAGGGACAGACCAAACGTTTCTGCGGAAGTTGAAACCCTATCTGAATGAATATGGTCAAAAACGGACGACGTACGTCGCTCTGGAATACCTTCTCTATGCAACAGAAAACGAATTCCATTCCCATCTCCTGCAGTTATGTTATGTTTTAGATAAACCCCGCGGGGCTGATTTTTTGAAAGCCCTTGAAGAGATGAAGGAAATTGGTCATACGTCAGGTGCAGATACAGTAGTAGGCATGTTACTCGGCATGAAAGCTGCCGTTATTCATAAAAAAGAAAGGTGATTGTTATCAAGGAGTTATTAAAATCAAGTAACTGGATTTCGGGCTTACAGTGGCTCTTTTTTATTTTCACGAATATTGTAGTCATCCCGATCACTGTCGGGGCAGCATTTGATCTCTCTCCGGAGACAATTGTTAATATGCTTCAGCTTTCCTTTATCGTTACAGGTCTGGCCTGTATTATCCAAGCGTTTTTTGGGCATAAACGTGCCATCATGGAAGGGCAATCTGGCCTTTGGTGGGGTGTCATTCTCACGCTTTGTACGACAGCTGCGGCTCAGGGGATGCCATTGCATATTTTAGGGGGCAGCTTGACGGTTGGTATTATTATTGTCTCGATCATTACTTTCTTGATCGGAGTAACAGGGCTCGGACCTCAGATAGCCAAGTTATTCACTCCTGCAGTGATGGGTGTATTTATGTTCTTGTTCGGCTGTCAATTGATCGGGATCTTTTTAAAGGGGATGCTCGGTATACCTTTTGGCAACCAGGCTGTAAACCCGCATATTGACTTGTCCGTTTCACTATTAGCGATTGTCATTGCGATTCTGATCATCGTTATTAGTGTGAAGGCTCCTTCAAGTGTTAGGCGATATGGTTTGCTGATCGGGATTATCGTCGGTTGGATTGTTTATGCGCTCATATTCAAGCCGGAAAGCACAATAAGCGGAACAACAAAATTCACCCTTGAATTATTCCCATTAGGGAAGCCTGCATGGGACGTCGGAATTATCATTACGACTATTTTAGCGGGTTTATTGAACACTGCGAATACGTTTGGCGCATTAAAAGGTACGGAAAGCATGTATGAGGTGGAAACGACAAAGAGAGAATACAGGGCATCATTCACCATTACAGGTGTATTCACACTCATTGCAGGTATATTTGGTCTTGTTCCAAACTCGCCATTCGTTTCATCTATCGGTTTCTTGAGCCAAACAGGGATCATTAAAAGGATTCCGTTTGTTCTTGGTGGATTCATGTTCCTGATCATGGGACTTATTCCGCCACTCGGCCACTTTTTCTCACAGCTTCCGTTAAGCATCGGTAGTGCTGCGTTGTTTGTTTCTTATTTGCTTCTGCTGAATTCTTCTTTGAATTTCTTCAAGCAAGTTGAATTTAATACGGTCAACGTTTATCGTTCAGCAATTCCGTTGTTCGTAGGTGTTGTCATTATGACTCTTCCGGCAACTTATTTTGTTACGATTCCAGGCGTGATCCGTCCATTGCTAAGCAGTGGGTTGCTAGTGGGAATCATTCTAGCCCTTCTGTTGGAGAACCTCTTCAAATGGGATACGTACGGCGTGGAAGTAAAGACGGAACAAAAGGAAACAGTAGATTCTCTTCCCGATAGAGCCATTAGTAAATCAGAATGATGAATAGGAATAAAGAAAAGGGCTCGAGAATATTCTCTCAGCCCTTTTCATTTATTTCAGTTGATTGGTTAAGAAAGTGATCACTTCGTTAAATGCATTTTGTACGATCGGGCTTTGCCAGTCTTCGTCAAACTGATGCTTCCCATCCGGAATAGTGATCAGTTTATGATCAACTCCGTTTTGTTGTAAACCTTCAGCCATCAAGACGGATTGCTCATACGGGACATCCTCGTCCTTCGTTCCGTGGAGGAGAAGGGTAGGCGGGTAGTCAGGCTGGATGTTGAACAGTGGACAGTACTTCGAAAGCTCGTCTTTTGCCAAGACTGGAATAAGTCCGCTTACTTCCTCGATCCAAACACCATGCTGCCTCGCGTGCATGTAGATGGCGTAACGCTTTTCAATCGGGCCTACCGAAATGATTTCATCAGAAACTAGCATTTTGGCCAAATCCCTGGGTACAGTTGTCATTGCAGAATAGTGGGGGCTCGGCTTTACCGCCCAATCTCCGGTGATATCGCCATAACCGTAGAAGGAAACGATTGCTTTCGGCTTGTTCCGGAATGTACCCGTCAGAAGTGCGAGATATCCGCCCGCTGAACTTCCGATAACAGCGATATTCGTCGGGTCATAGTCAAACTGCTTGATCCCTTCTTGTTCGATCCAGTCGAGGGCGTCTGTAATATCTTCTTGAATCGCAGGCAGTTTTGACTCTGGCGCTAACCGGTAATCGATTGAAAAGATGTTGAAACCTGCTTGGCGATAAAAATCAATCTGTTCTTTCTTCATATCTTCACGGGATCCCCATAGAAGTCCGCCGCCGTGTATATAGACAATCACTGGGCGGGACGATTCTGCAGCTGGGTAAAAGTCCGCTTTCAACTCGAAGTTATCCTTCAGTTTATAAATGATTGTTGTTTTTGACATGACGTCACGCTCTTTCCTTTGTTAGATATGCTTTCGTTAGTATTGTATAATAAGAGGAATAATATTTCGAGATAAGGACTCTAGGATACATGGAAAGGGGTGTGGCAAATGGAGTTTAGAGTAAAGGATTTGTTGGCGATCGAGCCGATGAAGGATGCTGAAATTTTAAGTGGTCGTACGTTTATTCAAAATGTGATTGAAGGCGTAACGATTATGGAAGGACCTGATATCGCGAATTGGATCAAGGGCGGTGAAGTGATCTTAACAAGCCTTTATTCGATCCGGGATTTCAATGTGCAGGAACAAAAGGAGTTTATCGCCAAATTAGCTGAAAAGAGCGTGAGTGCTCTTGTCATTAAGAAGCATAGTGAAGATATTTCCGATCAATTGCTTGAAGCCGGCGAAAAGTACAGAATGCCGATCATACAGCTTCCGCAAGAAGTTCCCTTTGTCGATGTCATGTATCCGATCATGGGGGAGCTTTTCAATAAGCAGGTCACGAAGCTGCGATACTTTAAGGAGATCCATGATCGATTTACAGCTTTATCTCTTGCTGATAAAGGTCTAGAGAAAATCATTTACACACTTGAAAAGTTAATTGGAAATCCGGTTGCACTTTTTGATAGGAATTTCAGATGCATTGTATCGACGTACCCTGAACTTGAACAATTCGAAATGGTAGAGAAAGTACACTTTTACGAACAGACTTCCGGCATTAAATTTCCTCACTATCGCCAAATTGTAAAATACCCTGAACTGGATAATGTGAAAGGACATCAAATTGTCGTTCCGATAGAAGCGCTGAACCATAACAAAATGTATTTATTGATTGGCGAAATTAATAAATCACTTGGAGAATTGGATTTGATTGCTGTCGAAAACGCAGCGACTTCCTTATCCTTAGAATTAGTGAAGCAATTTGCCGTGGCGGAAGTGGAGAAGAAGTATAAAAACGATCTCATTGAGGAATTGATCAGCGGGAAAATCCAATCGATTCAAGCGGTGTATGAAAAGGCGAACGTCATCGGTTGGGACTTCACTGGTTCATTTGCTGCGGTGTTATTTAAAATTAATCGCCAGTCGGAAGGCGCTTTGAAACAAAAAGGCGACCTGGCTGACCGTGCGCATTTCCTTGTGAATGAAGCGATTCATCATTATTTGCCGAACGGTATCATTTCAAACAAAAGCAACCTCTTCATTGTTCTTTGGAAAGTTCAGAAGGTGAGTAAAAATGATGCTGCATGGATGGAAGACATAAAGAAAACAGCACTGACCATTCAAGCAGTCATTCAAAAACAAGCTAAAGACATCGATGTCCAAGTGGGAATTGGAAGTGCAGTAGGAGATATTGCCGAAATCCCGCAAAGCTATCGGGAAGCGCATGATGCACTGGATTTAGGCGAAACGTTAAACGGTCTGGCATCAATTACAGCGTTTTCGGAGCTTGGGATTTTTCGGTTGCTGCGTCATATTAAGGATTCATCGGCTCTGCTGCAGTTCATCCCGAAATCCCTTAAGGAGTTGCTTGATTACCAACAGGCGAATCAATCCGATTTGCTGGAAACATTACAAACTTTTTTGGAGTGCAATCAAAACGCGGCCCAAACTGCAAAACTTCTCTTTGTTCACTATAAGACCGTTGTCTATCGTTTGGAAAGGGTTAGAGAGATTACGGGGATGGACTTTGATGACTCCGAAGAAATGCTGTCTGTACGGGTTGGACTTAAAATTCACGAACTACTCCAACGTGAAAACGCAGAATAGGTACAGAGGCAGCCATTCGCGCTGTCTCTTTTTTATTTTGTTATCCAATTTAGATAAATAATAGATAAATCTTTATCAACTCACGCTAAAGACTATTTAGTTTAGAACGCTTACAATTAGAGGTGGAGCTAAAAAGTCAGTCGTTTATGAAAGACGATTCATTGCATACTATCCGTATGATTACAAACAATAATTGCGTTCTACAATAATAATAAGCATACATAACGCGGAAAAGGGTGGTGAAATAGGTGAACGATATGAAAGACATTATACAAAAGCTTGATTTGGCGGAAGAAACAGCCGGCAGACTTGATTGGCTCGGCGATTTCGGCAAAGATTCCGAGGGCGGTGTTTCTCGTTTACTCTATACAAAAGAGTGGGTTGAAGGTCAACACGCTTTGAAAGACTGGATGGAAAACGAAGGACTTGAAGCTCGCTTTGATGAAATCGGAAATCTGTACGGTACATTAAAAGGGAAGAACGCTAACGAAACGGTTTTGACAGGCTCCCATGTAGATACAGTGACAAACGGTGGACGCTATGACGGTGCATATGGCATCATCGCCGGCATCATTGCGTTGAAATACTTGAAAAAGCATTTCGGCCAACCAGTCAGAAACATTGAAGTCGTTTCAATGGCTGAAGAGGAAGGAAGCCGTTTCCCATACTCGTTCTGGGGATCCAAAAACATTGTCGGTTTAGCCAAACGAGAAGACGTTGAAACAATTACGGATTTCGATGGCGTCCCATTTGTTGAAGCAATGAAGAATGCAGGTTTCGACTTTAAAGAAGAATCGGAAGGTCCGCGGAAGGATCTGACAGCATTCGTGGAAGTTCACGTAGAACAAGGCAGCGTTTTAGAAACCGAGAAAACGGCTATTGGTGTAGTGAATAACATTGTTGGACAAAGACGGTATACGGTTGAGATAACGGGTGAAGCTAATCATGCCGGAACAACGCCGATGGGGTATCGGAAAGATGCCATGTTTGCGGCTAGCCATATGATTCATGAAATCATTTCAATGGCTAGAAAAATCGGAGACCCATTGGTGACGACTGTTGGAAAGATTGAAGCTTATCCGAACATCGTAAACGTCGTTCCAGGAAAGACAATTTTCACGATCGATGTTCGTCATACTGAAAAAGAAGCGATCGTGTCATTTACAGAACAAATGACGGCTAGGATGCAAGAAATCTCCAGAGAGCATGAAGTTGAAATGGACATTGATCTATGGATGGATGAAGATCCAGTTCCAATGGATCAAAAAGTTGTTGAGCTCATTGAAAAACAATGTAAAGAAAATGGCCTCAATTATAAAGTGATGCACAGCGGTGCGGGTCACGATTCCCAAATCTTTGCTCCTGTTGTGCCGACAGCTATGCTGTTTGTTCCGAGTCTGAAAGGAATCAGCCATAACCCGGCTGAATATACAGAGCCCACTGATTTGGCGGAAGGTGTTAAAGCGCTGATCGGTGCTCTATATGAGTTGGGCTATAAAGAATAACTTTTTGAATCGGGTGTTTACCCGGAAATATAAACAAACAGAGGAGAATGTAACGATGGGTTATCCACAAGATATACTTTCAAGCAGGTCAATTATTAAGCCAGGACAATATGCGCTAATCGCTCCAGAAGGATTAGTAAATAACGTCATCCCTGGATTTGAAAATTGCAGAATCTCCATTTTAGCTTCACCGAAACTGGGTGCGGGCTTTGTCGACTATATGGTTACAATGCATGAAGGCGGCAAGAACAGCGAAGGCTTCTGCGGTGAAGAAGACGTACAGAGCTTTGTTTATGTTATTAGCGGAAAAGTGAAAGCGAAAGCTGACGACCAAGAGTTCATTCTTGAAGAAAGCGGCTACCTATATTGCCCACCAGGCGTGAAAATGTATTTGGAAAACATGGAGTCCGGCGATTCCCGTTTATTCCTATACAAACAAAAACACATTCCATTAAAAGATGGACGTAAGCCATGGGTTGTTTCCGGGCATGCGAATGCTATCGAGTACATGAACTATGACGATATGCACAACGTTCACCTGAAAGATCTATTGCCGTTGGATCTTGAATTCGATATGAACTTCCATATCCTTTCATTCGATCCTGCAGCAAGCCATCCGTTCGTAGAAACTCATTATCAAGGACATGGCGCGTACCTGCTATCAGGTGAAGGCATGTACAACTTGGATAATGAATGGATTCCAGTTAAAAAAGGCGATTACATTTTCATGGCACCATATGTGCACCAAGCAGCTTATGCAGTCGGCAGAGAGCCTTTGACATATGTCTATTCCAAAGATTGTAATCGGGATGCATCACTATAATAATCCCAGTAAAGAGGTGTCAAGATGAGAGTAAGTAGAGATGACTTGAAAAGTCTAATCAAAACAAAGCTTGAAAAGGCTGGCCTAATAGAGGAACATGCTGATGTCGCGGCAGACGTGCTAACGTTTGCCGACGAGAGAGGCATTCACTCCCATGGCGCAATGCGCGTCGAGTATTATGCTGAACGAATTGCCAAGGGTGGAATGAATACAAACCCGGACTTTAAATTTGAAAAAACAGGCCCGGCAACAGGTATATTCCACGGCGATGGCGGAAACGGCCATACAGCAGCGAAATTAGCTATGGATGAAGCAATCAAAATGGCGAAGGAAAGTGGAGTTGCCATTATCGGAGTAAGAGATATCTCTCATAGCGGAGCAATATCCTACTTCACAAACCAAGCAGCAGATGCTGACTTGATCGGCTTCTCCGTTTGTCAATCAGATCCAATGGTTGTTCCGTTCGGCGGCGCCGAGCCTTACTACGGTACAAACCCGATTGCCTTCGCTGCGCCAAGCAGTAACGGAAAGATGATTACATTGGATATGGCGACAACTGTTCAGGCGTGGGGGAAAATTCTTCATGCTCGTTCCAAGAACGAATCAATCCCTGACACGTGGGCGGTTGACAGCAATGGGGAGCCAACTACAGATCCAATGAACGTTAATGCTTTACTGCCAATCGCAGGTCCAAAAGGTTATGGCCTTGCAATGATGGTGGATGTTCTCTCGGGCATCCTTCTCGGACTTCCGTTCGGCAATAAAGTTTCGTCAATGTACGAAGACTTGGCGGAATACCGGAAATTGGGACAACTTCATATTGTCATCAATCCAGCATTCTTTACAGGTTTGACATCTTTCAAAGATGACATTACCCAAACGATGGACGATCTGAATGGGATCAAACCGGCACCAGGCTTTTCGAAAGTCCTTTACCCGGGTCAAAACAATGATGTAGTCATTGAAGATTATAAGGAAAATGGAATTGAGATTGTCGATGACATTTATGAGTATCTAAAATCGGATGTCATCCATAATAACCAATATGACCATAAGAACCCATTCGCTGAATGATATCCATTCTTTAAATAGAGAGCATCGGTGTAAAACTTAATAGGGGTGAGCGGAATGAGAGTAAGTAGTGAGCAGTTGAACGAGTTGATTACAACGAAGTTGCATAAAGCAGGATTGACTGAGGATCATGCGCGTGGTGTTGCTGACGTGCTCGTTCACGCAGATGCCAGGGGAGTCCACTCCCATGGAGCTATGCGTGTAGAGTATTACGCAGAGCGAATTGCTAAAGGCGGCCTGAATGCAAATCCTGATTTCAAATTTGAAAAGACGGGTCCTGTTACAGCCATTTTTGATGGTGATAACGGTGTAGGGCATGTCGCTGCTAAATTGGCAATGGACGAAGCAATTCAAATGGCAAAAGAAAACGGAGTTGCTGTTGTCGGCGTGAGAAGAATCGGTCATAGCGGCGCACTTTCCTATTTTGTTCAACAAGCTGCAAATGAGAATTTGATTGGCATTTCAGTTTGTCAATCAGATCCGATGGTCGTTCCTTTTGGCGGAGCAGAGCCTTATTACGGAACAAACCCAATCGCTTTTGCTGCACCAGGCAAAGACGGTAAGGATATTACATTTGATATGGCTACAACCGTTCAAGCTTGGGGGAAAATTCTCCATGCACGTTCAAAAAACGAATCCATTCCTGATACATGGGCAGTTGATAGTGAAGGACACCCGACTACTGATCCATTTAAAGTGAATGCATTGGTACCGATAGCGGGACCAAAAGGATACGGACTCATGATGATGGTGGACGTCTTATCCGGAATTCTGCTTGGACTTCCTTTTGGAAACAAAGTGTCCTCCATGTACCATGATCTCACCGAATATCGAAATCTTGGACAGCTACACATTGTCATCAATCCGGAATACTTTACAGGATTAGGCGCGTTCCAAGAAAGCATTGCGACAACGATGCAAGATCTCAATAACATTAAGCCTGCTCCTGGTTTCGATCATGTTTCCTACCCTGGACAAAGAAGTGCCGAAAGGGAGAAGCAGTACGAGGAAAATGGCATTGAAATTGTAGATCACATTTATGAATATTTAACTTCAGATGTTGTTCACAACAATGCATTTGATAATAAAAGCCCTTTTGCTGAGTAAGACTTTTTAAGGATAAAGGGTGGTCAACTAAGTGGCCACCCCCTTTTCTGTGCGGATTTTACAAAAAAATAATTTAAGAGGTGCGTGAAAACATGCTTTATACGATCGTAAAACAGAATTCATACCAGGATTCAGTTAACCTAATGCTTCTAACGAACAAGATTTCAACAATGGAAGGCATTACTAAAGTTCAAATTATGATGGGAACACCTGCTAACAAGGATATCCTCAAAGCTGCTGATCTTTACACAGAAGAACTAGATAATGCCGCTTCAAATGATATGTGTATCGTTGTAGATACGGAACAGGAAGAGAAAATTGAAGAAGTACTCGAGGAAATCGATAACTATCTAAGCAACCAAGCAATTAGCGCTGGTAAAGAAGCTTTTGAAACGGTTAACTCTTGGGACAAAGCTGTAAATGCACTTCCTGATGCAAATATTGCTGTTATCTCTACACCAGGCCAATACGCTGCTGAAGAAGCGGAAAAAGCGCTTGACAGAGATATGCACGTCATGATTTTCAGTGATAACGTAACGATTGAAGATGAGCGTCGCATCAAAGAAAAGGCGCATGAAAAAGGTCTTCTCGTAATGGGTCCTGACGCTGGTACAGTTATCGTTTCCGGTGTTCCTCTTGCATTCGCAAACGTAGTGAAAACAGGGAAAATCGGTGTCATCGGAGCTTCCGGAACAGGAATCCAAGAAGTTACGACTGAAATTGATCGTCTAGGCGCTGGTGTAAGCCATGCAATTGGTACTGGCGGCCGTGACCTTGCTGACAAGATCGGTGCAATCACGATGCTTGATGGCCTGAAAGCATTGGCGCAGCACAACCAAACAGAAGTGATCACACTTATCTCTAAGCCACCTGCAAAAGAAGTCCGTGACGAAGTTGTCCAATTGTTGCACAGCATTTCAAAACCGGTTGTTGCAATCTTCCTTGGAGAAGAGCCGCATAACCATGAAGGAAATGTCTACTATGCAAACACACTAGAAGAGACAGCTGCACTTGCTGTAGATCTAGTAAAAGGCAACGAAATCAAATCAAATTACAACACGCTACATTCAGATGTACCTGCGGTTGAATTGAAGCCAGAACAAAAAACAATCAAAGGTCTATATTCAGGCGGTACGCTTGGATATGAAGCAGCTACGTTGATCAGCAGAGGCTTAAACCTTGGAGAAACTGACCATGACCAAGCTGGCTACCTTCTAAATGCAGACGGTTTTGAAGTAATTGACCTTGGGGATGATATTTACACACAAGGTAAACCACACCCAATGATCGATCCGGATACAAGAATCCAGTTCTTCCAAAAAGCTGCTCAAGACGAATCAACAGCAGTTATCTTATTTGACCTTGTTCTTGGATATGGTGCACACGAAGATATGGCTGGTGCATTGCTTCCAGGCATCGAAAAAATCCAACAAGAAACAAAAGCAAAAGGCAAAAACATTTACTTCGTAGCAACTGTTTGTGGTACGGACCAAGACCCACAAGGCATTGATGAGCAAAAAGCAAAATTAGCAGAAGCTGGCGTTATCATCCGTGATAGCAACAACCAAGCTACTCTTACTGCTTTAGCAATGCTTGGCATTGAAGTAGAAGTTGGAACAAAAGAAGTAGTTCCTGCGACTGTAGAAGCTGCAAACGTAGACTTCACGGTTTCAGAAGCAATCGAGAAGCTATTGAATGAAAAACCAAGCGTTGTTAACGTTGGTTTGAAGAGCTTCACTAATTCAATTACTGCAAACGGTGGCAGAGTCGTTCAATATGACTGGCGTCCAGTTGCTGGCGGAAACCCAAGATTGCGCAAAATCTTGAGCCTACTTAAATAATAAACAAAAGCGTTAGGAAATATTGATTTTTCAGGAGGAAACCAAATGTACGGACAATTTAAAACGATTGATGAAGCAAACCGAGCGGTTATCGATAAAGTTGTATCAGGGACACCATTTCTATTGGATGTAGTTCCAGCGAAATCTGTTATTGACGAACTAAACGGGAAAGTATTACTTCATGCCGGCCCACCAATTAAATGGGAAAACATGACTAGCCCGATGCAAGGATCTTGTATTGGTGCAACATTATTTGAAGGTTGGGCAACGAATGCTGACGATGCACGTGCAATGCTTGAAAACGGAGAAATCGAATTCATTCCATGTCACCACGTAAATGCAGTTGGCCCAATGGGCGGTATCACATCTGGAAGTATGCCTGTTCTTGTCGTCGAAAATCAGGACGGCGGAAACCGTGCTTACTGCACAATGAACGAAGGAATCGGTGCAGTACTTCGTTTCGGCGCGTACTCAGAAGAAGTTATCAACCGTCTAAATTGGTTTAGAGATGTTCTTGGTCCAACTCTATCCAAAGCTCTTCATATTAAAGGTGACGGCCTAAACGTCAACGTAATGATGGCAAGAGCGATTACAATGGGTGACGAGTTCCACCAACGTAATATTGCTGGTTCACTAATTTTCTTGAAAGACATCGTTCCATTCATTCTACAAACTGATGTCGATGAAAAAGACAAACAAGATGTCATTCAATTCCTAGCTGACACAGATCAGTACTTCTTGAACATTGCAATGGCTTCAACAAAAGCGGTTATGGACTCAGCTAGACAAATCCAACATGGTACAGTTGTAACTGCAATGTGCCGTAACGGATATGAGTTCGGAATTCGTATCGCTGGTATGGGTGACGAATGGTTCACAGCACCAGTAAATACACCACAAGGTCTATTCTTCACAGGATACGACCAAGACATGGCTTGTAAAGACATGGGTGACAGTGCAATCACTGAAACATTCGGCGTAGGCGGAATGGCAATGATTGCGGCTCCTGGTGTTACACGTTTCGTTGGTGCCGGCGGTATGGACGATGCAGTTGGAACAAGTAACGATATGATGGATATTTGTATCGATCACAACCCTAACTTCTCAATTCCAACATGGGACTTTAAAGGTGCACCACTTGGAATCGATGCAAGAAAAGTTGTTGCAACAGGAGTCGAGCCGGTTATCAACACAGGTATCGCTCATAAAGAAGCTGGTGTAGGTCAAATCGGTGCGGGTACTGTTCGTGCTCCATTGGCTGCATTTGAAAAAGCAATCGATGCATATGCAGTGAAACTTGGTTTAATCGAAGCAGAATAATGGATTTTTTGGAGAGGAATTGTTAAAAGCTAGTTCCTCTCCTCTCCTCTTTTCTGTAAAATAAAGAATGCTTCCAATGGAAGTGAAAGTCATACTCGCGTGAGTAAAGGAGAGTTATCAATGAGTAAAAGAGTTGTATTAGCTATCGGTGGAAATGCCATCATTAAAGAAGGACAAAAAGGTACGCTTGAAGAGCAAATCCAGAACATTGGTGAAAGTAGTGGTCCAGTCCTTGATTTGATCGAGCAAGGTAACACAGTTGTAATCACTCACGGAAATGGTCCGCAAGTGGGGAATACGCTAATTAAAAACCAAATGGCAGAATCTGTTGTTCCAGCTTATCCACTAGATGTATTGGACGCTGAAACACAAGGTAATCTTGGTTATTTGATCCAGCAAGAATTCAAGAACAAAATGGTTGAACGTGGCATTAACAGACCGATTGCAACAGTTGTTACACAATCCGTTGTTTCTAAAGAGGATCCAGCTTTCGCTAATCCGACGAAACCAATTGGTCCATTCTACACACAAGAAGAATTAGACAAAATCCTTGAGACAGAGAAGATTTCTTACATCGAGGATAGCGGTCGCGGATATAGACGCGTTGTCGCTTCTCCAAAACCAGTTAGAATCGTTGAGAAAGAAGCGATCGAAGCACTTCTTGACAAAGAAATCACTGTTATTACAGCTGGCGGCGGCGGAATCCCTGTCACTGAAGAAAACGGTATCCTAAAAGGTACAGATGCAGTTATCGATAAAGACTTCGCAAGTGCATTACTTGCAGCGGAAGTAAAAGCAGACTACCTATTCATCCTAACAGGTGTTGAACAAGTGGCGATCCACTTCGGAACTCCACAACAACAAAACCTGCTTGAAATGACAGTTGAAGAAGCACTTCGTTATATGGAAGAAGGCCACTTCCCGAAAGGAAGCATGGGTCCGAAAATTGAAGCTGCGATTATGTTCCTAGAAAAAGGCGGCAAAAACGTTGTCATCACTTCCATTGACAAGCTTAAAGATGCACTTGAAGGCAAAACAGGCACGCGTGTAACACTATAAAATAACCAGAAGGCAGCTCTAGTAGCTGTCTTTTGTCTATATTGGTATATATCACAGATGAATTGAACATGAACAGAGGAGGTATTTCGATGTCTGGTAATAATATTGATGATTATCTTCAGCAAGGGATTTATGGCCCGAGAGTAACGAAACCAGACGAACGTCGGAAATTTCTTGGGACAATCCGTGAGCGAATTGTCATTGCACTTACAAAAGAGCAAGTGAGGGAAAG
This sequence comes from Sporosarcina luteola, assembly GCF_023715245.1. Lineage (GTDB taxonomy): Bacteria > Bacillota > Bacilli > Bacillales_A > Planococcaceae > Sporosarcina > Sporosarcina luteola_C. The sequence continues at coordinate 85,023 of NZ_JAMBNV010000004.1, read as the reverse complement.
AGGAGTATATAAACAAGTCGAAGAGGCCCTAAAAGAAAATAGAGAGGCCCGTCTATACTTGAATGGCAATATACACTATCGCGTGCTGTCAAAATACACGAAGATTGCTTCCAAATATGATGTCTCTTACAGATATGTTACAAATCAAGAACATGAAACTGAAATCGGTCTAATCCTCGCATATGACCATGCCATCAATAAAGAGGAGATCTTTGTAACAAGAGAAATTTCCACTACTGAGCCCCAAAAGAGCACTAAGAAAAGCCCTCTCTCCCTCATCGCCAAGCTATTTAAGCCGAACAATCGGTAAGCTAATTGTGTCGGTGCCTGTGCAAGGTTCATTTATGACAATTCAACTATTTGTATAAAAACTCATAAAGAAGCTGACTGATCATTGAATCTGTTGGTTTCTTTATTTTTTTTACTCAATTGTAGTGAATAGGCAGAATAGTTTGCTGCACAGGCACCCCAAATTTGGGTAGGTATAATATTCTCGATGATAGACAAATTAATAAGGAGTGGATTGCAGGCTAGATGATTTTCGAGAAGAGGTAAATTTGATGAAAAAAAGTGCTAAAGGTATAGGCCTAGGGGCTACTTCCGCAATAGCGTGGGGAGTGGACACTGTAATAATTGGTATAATTATCGCGAGTACACCTTTTAAAGAGTTCGTCATGCTAGCCCCAATAATTGCTGCTTTCATGCATGACTTTTTTTCTGCAATTTGGATTTCGTTGCTGATGATTGTTAAAGGGGAATTTATCAATGTCTTAAAGCTTTATAAAACGAAGAGTGGCGCTATTTTAGTGATGGGTGCATTGGCAGGCGGACCGTTGGCTATGAGTTTTTATTTTCTCGGGATTCAATACGCCGGAGTAACGTACGCAGCAAGCATTGCATCAATATTTCCTGGCATAGGAGCAGTGCTTGCTTTCTTTTTTTTGAAGGAGAAAATGAACGGAAGAACATGGTCCGGCGTTGTATTGAGCATTATTGGTGTCATTATATTGGCATATGTTCCAACGAAGTTCGATACTGAGAGCACCTTTTTCATCGGGATATTGTTTTCATTAGGAGCGGCCATCTTTTGGGGACTTGAAGGCGTGATCGGTGCTTGGGGAATGAGAGGAAAAGAGGTCGTGCCGCTGTATGCGATTAATATTAGGCAAATCACTTCAGCCCTCAGTTATGGAGTTATCCTCGTTCCATTGATGAGTGGCTATCCTCTAGTGTTTGAAGCGGCAACATCAAGCATCGTATGGGTCATCGTCATCGCAGGACTTTTAGGAACTCTTAACTATTCCTTATACTACTCATCAATTGATTTAATCGGAGCCGCTAGAGGACAATCACTGAACAATACGTATGTGTTTTGGGCAATCCTAACCGAAATTGTGTTTATCGGGACGGCGGTAAATTTACAATTTATCATAGGCGCGATCATCGTGATATTAGGATCCATCCTTGTATCAGGAAGCGTCAAGCGAAGCTAGGGGCACGTGACGTAGTAGTTGCCTGTGTAGTGCATAATCAGTATAGTTTGCCGCACAGGCATCACTGCTAAGTGTGTACGGCTTATCGGGTATGCTCTAAGATTTGTTGCAAATACTGTTCTAATCGATTCGCAAAACCTTGCGAACCTAGATCACTCAGGATTTGAATGGATTGTTGGATTTTGTTTGTTCCGCTCTCTATATTTCCTGTTTTTAAATCATAAGCGCCACGTAAATGAAGTAAATTCACCCTCTCGAATAAATGATTCTCTGGCAGGGCAAGTTGCTCTAAATAGGAGAAGAACTCATTTATTTCAGCTTGAAATATTATTGGTTTATCAAAATCATTCACGGGTCCCAATAAATACGTAATGGTATTCATAATAATTGTTATAATGACGTCATTCACCTTTTTATACTGATGGTATCGATTGCTTTTTTCATATGCAGTTTTGGAAAGCTGTGCAACCATTTCAGGCGTAAGAAATAGCATCGTTGCATTATAAAGCATGAATTCATAATATCCCCATACTTCGACGCGAAATAAATAGTTGGACAATAGCCGAATGTCTTCCTCGCTCGCTTCCTTATCTATAGCATTATGATCAACAATATTTTCAAACACTTCAATCATCAGCATATTGTACTGGTATGTAGGAATTTTGTACTTCTCCCATTTTCTCATTTCCTCATTCTTTAAGTTTTTCAACTGTACGGAATTACTTTCATAATAAGCAGTGTTTACATTTTTAAAGAATTGCTCAAGTTTATCGGGATTGTACTCATTGTGAATGTATAAAAACTCATCAAGACCGATCATTAGTTTTTTTGTAATCTCAGTTAATAATCCGAGACTAATGTCAGAATCGCCACGTTCAAATTTTGATAAAAATGAAATTGAACATATCCCTTCGGATAGTTCCTTCATCGTTAACCCCTTTTGTTCACGAATTTGCCGAAGCGTTTCCCCATATGCTTTCATTCAAATCCCCCTCCTACAATTCGATTCCACTATATGAAAACTATTCCGTGTTCATTTAAATATTACTATAAAATGGATATAGATAGTTCGTTTTTTAAAAAGGGGGATGACAAATGGTTGAGTATATGAATTATGTTGTCAAAAATGGAATGATTATTGATGTGGAGAATGGTAGGTCATTTTTCGGTTCGATTGAAATTAAGGAAACTAAAATACGGAAGGTTTACCAATCTAATGATCCATTGCCGGAAGGGGTTTCTGTCATTGATGCGCAGGGGAAATATATTATCCCTGGCTTGTTGGATATGCATTGTCATATCCAAGAAAGATTTGCACCTCATTTTTTGGCATCTGGGGTTACGACGGTGCGGAATACAGCGGGGAATGTATACATGCTTGAAAACTTGATACATGCACCCATCGATGCACCATCACCTACTGTATATGCCGCGGATCGAATGATTGACGGTACTCCGGGGCTTTGGGGGCAAACTAGCTTTGGAAACTTCGTTACTGATGATCCTGTCGAAGCTAGAAAAGAAGTAAGACGACAAGTTGGCGCTGGAGCGAAATTTATAAAAGTCTATGGCTGGGCAAACAGGGAAGTGATGCACGCAGCAGTTGACGAGGCAAAGAAGTTTGAGGTGGAAGTTAGCTGTGATCTTATCCATTCAAAGGACTTGAATGCCTTAGATGCCGCGCAAATTGGTGTCACTTGGTTTGAACATGCATCTGGATTTGCACAAGCGATTTATCCAGGATGGTATCCATCAGCCGACCAAACGGAGTGGAGTCACATTAACTGGGATACACCTGATGAGAATAAGATACAAGAGCTTTGTCAACAAATGATTCACTATAATGTAAAGCTCTGCCCAACTCTCGTTGTTACTGATCAAGTGGAGCAGTCCCCAGACTATTGGTATCCAAAAAACAATATAACAAAGTCGCTCGAAAAGAATAATATACTCATTGAGCACTGGCGCAATATGTCTGAGCAAATAGATCTATTAAATGAACAAGTTGGCAAGCTCAACAAGTTTACAAAAAAGATAGCGAAAACCTACTTTGATCTGGGAGGGACTGTCGTTACAGGTACGGATACCCCGGCATTAATTTGGACCATTCCGGGTATGGCGTTGCATAGAGAACTGGAATTATTCGTTGAAATTGGATTGACTGAGATGGAAGCTTTGCAAGCGGCGACAATAAAAGCGGCACGATCAATTAACTTAGATGCAGTCGGGGCAATAAAAGAAGGAAATATTGCTGACATTATCATTCTAAATAACAATCCGTTAGAGGATATTAAACATACAAAGGATATTCATCGAGTCATTAAGGGGGGGAAAGTTTTTAGTCAAGAGGAAATCCTTACTCATGTGCCTAGTGAAGATTATATGGAACAACAATTTAGTGAATTCCAAAGGAAATGGGAAACAGATGAATACTTGTAAATAATGAAGCAGTGATTACCACTGGAGGGAAAAGCCATGAACGTCATAGTGGAATGGATATACAAATCGCCTAAAGGGATGGAGACCATTTTCCGTTCCGAGGAGATGGATGCAGCACAGGCTGTTCGCATTGCGGAAGATTTGGAGAGGACGGGGCGCGCAAAAAGCATAAAGTTCATCGACCGTTTCGACAGTTCGTGGACGGTTAAGGAAATGAAGGGCTATTTGAAAGGGATTGAAACGGAACCGCATAATATTACGGTTTATTTTGATGGGGGATTCGACCTGACGACGAAGGCTGCTGGTTTAGGCTGTGTCATTTACTACGATCAGAACGGGACGTCTTATCGTCTAAGAAGAAACATAGCTGTAACAGAGCTGATCTCGAATAACGAAGCCGAATATGCAGCACTTCATTTTTGCTTGCAAGAGTTGGAGCTGTTGAACGTTCATGACCTTTCCGTACGGTTCATCGGGGATTCCCGGGTCGTCATCAATCATCTGAGCGAGGAATGGCCAGTCATTGAAAACAATCTATACAGTTGGGGAGATCGAATTGAAGCGAAAATGAAAGAGCTTGGAATTCGACCGGAATATGAGTTGGTATCGCGAAAAAAGAATGCCGAGGCAGACCGGCTAGCGACACAAGCAATGAATGGTATTGAAGTATCGGCAACAATCGAAAGAGCGAAGGAATAAAAAAAGTTCCCGGTATGGGAACAAAAGCATTTCATAATAACCTATGTTAACTGCATTTTTTGCAATTCTTGCATTGGGATTTGTCTGCACCACATTTTTTACATTTTGCCACTCGATCACTCCTTTGCAAGCATATGTTCAAATTTATTCAGTTGCCTCCGGAGTTATGCCAGGAATGGCTCACTTTTTGAATTGAATGGCGAATGCCTTGGAACAGCTGTTACTTCAATGTTGGTATACAATAGGGCAAAAGCTACTGAGTAAATTAGGAGGCAATAAAAATGGAAATCGGTATTACAACATTCGTGGAAACGACGCCTGATGTAGAAACGGGTAAAGTTGTTAGTCATGCGGAACGCATCCGTGAAGTCGTGGAAGAAATCGTGTTGGCGGATAAAGTCGGGTTGGATGTATTCGGGGTAGGGGAGCATCATCGTGAAGATTTCGCCTGCTCATCGCCTGCTGTTCTGCTTGCAGCAGCGGCCGCACGGACAAGCCGAATTAAATTGACGAGTGCAGTCTCTGTTTTGTCCTCTGACGACCCTGTAAGGCTCTACCAACAGTTTGCAACGGTTGATGCGATATCAAATGGCCGTGCTGAAATAATGGCGGGCCGGGGATCCTTCATCGAATCGTTTCCTCTCTTTGGCTACGATCTTCAGGATTATAATGAATTGTTTGATGAGAAACTGGAATTACTATTGAAAATCAATGACTCCGAAAAGGTTACATGGAATGGGAAACATCGTTCTACCATTCCGAATCTAGGTGTGTATCCACGACCTGAACAAGATCGTTTGCCAATTTGGATTGCGAGCGGAGGAACCCCGCAGTCGGCTGTGCGTGCTGGCGTTCTCGGGCTTCCTCTTGTACTTGCAATCATTGGCGGCAGTCCGTTGCAGTTTGCGCCGATTGTGGAGTTATATAAACGAGCTGCTGAGAGGGCGGGACATGACGTATCGAAGCTAAAGATTGCATCCCATTCCCATGGGTTTGTAGGAGAGACAACAGCCGAAGCAAAGGATAAATTCTTCCCGCCAACGGCTCAAGTAATGAATGTCTTAGGAAAAGAGCGAGGGTGGGGGCCGTACACGCGTGCAACCTTCGAAGCAGCGAGCAGTTTGGAAGGGGCCATGTACGTAGGAGATGCAGCCACAGTCGCAGAGAAGATCATCTACCTCCGTAAAAATGTCGGAGTTGAACGTTTCATGCTCCACGTTCCTGTCGGTTCCATGCCGCATGAAGACGTTATGAGGGCGATTGAGCTGCTAGGAACGGAAGTGGCTCCAATTGTCAGAGCTGAAATTGAACGATGGGAAAAAGAAAACGCGCAATAACAGATATAGCTATAAAGTAAGGAGAAGACAAATGCAAAAACTAACGAAGATATCCGATAGACTTTATTATTTACCGCCTGTTCAAGTAACGGACCGCCCGATCCTAGGGGCGATTGTCGGGGAAGAAAAGACAGTTCTCATTGACTCCGGTAATTCCTCACAGCACGCCAAGCTTTTTTTACAACAGCTAGAGGAAATTGGAATCAGTGCGGATCTACTCATCCTCACCCATTGGCATTGGGACCATGTCTTTGGCATGCGTGAAATTGCCGTACCGAGTATTTCCTGTAAGGAGACCTACGGAAATATTAAAGAAATGCAGTCTCTGTCCTGGGAAGACGAAGACTTGGATCAACGAGTAGAGGAAGGAACGGAAATCCCTTTTTGTGCAGACGCAATCAAGGAAGAATTCGGTACTGAGCGGGATATCCAAGTTCAGCTTCCTACGATTGTCTTCGAAAATCGAATGACAGTACATGTAGGTGGAGTGACTTGTGAAATTGAACACATCGGCGGCGACCATTCAAGCGATTCATGCATTGTGTTCATTCCGGAAGAAAAGGCACTGTTTTTAGGGGATTGCCTCTATGCGAATCTGTATGCGGAAAAGTGGAATTATACGGTGGGAAAAATACTGAAGCTCGTTCAGCAATTAGAAAAATACGATGCAGATAGTTACTTCCTCTCCCATCATCCAGCGCCTTTAACGAAAGAAGAATTCAGCTCGTTTTTGCAGCTGCTGAAAAACGCAGCCCTGCTCACCCAAAAACATGCAGGGAACGAAGAAGCCGTCCGCAAAGAAATGGCAAGCACCCTGCAACGAGAATTGAACGAAGACGAAATCGAAACAATCGGCTTCTTCATTAACGGATGGTGAATTGTGTGAGAATTGTGTGGGTGCCTGTGCAAGATACATTTATGACTATTTAACATTATGGATAAATATAATGCAGAATTATTATTTGACGTGGCAAAGACAGTGTTTCCGTTGTCAGTTTATTCAATTGTAGTTAATAAACTGATTAGTGTGCTGCACAGGCACCGCTATTAACTTTTATCTGTCGGTTTCCTGAAAATCGATTTTGATGATGTTGCCGGTATTTGTGGTGAAGGTGATGTGGATAATAACGCCGAATTCGCGCTGGTCGTCTTTTAACCATAACTTGAACTTTTCAATGGTTGTATCGTCTTTTGTTTCGCTCCCGATATGCAAGTAGTCGACAATATTTGCGTCGGGGTATTTTTGTTTTGTCTCTTTGACCGCAAGTGCTCCCCATTTGGCGTATGCGGGTGTTTGTTCGTGCTGCTGCGTAGGGATAGTAATATCTGCTACCGATGCATGAACTGACATGATTAATCCAAGCGTTACAAGTAAATTTTTCATGAAGTTTCAACTCCTTATTAGGCTGATGCTGTTAGGATGAGTCATTTGCTTGGATTCATTCTGTCCGTGCGCGAATAACTGATTTGCAGATTGTAAGAATAGGAGATGTGGCAATGAAAAGGCTAGTCATACTTACTGTTGGAAAGACACATAGCGGAAAAACTACATTTGCAAAGGCTTTGGAACAAAAACTAACTAACTCCATTGTGATGGATCAAGATAACCATGGAGCATTTATTAATACATACTACAAGTCCATCCAACCGAAGACAGGACCGAATACGCTGAAGCACGCAATCTCCGGACTAATTGTCGATTATGCGAAAGAGCATAGCGACTGCCATCTCATTATTTGCAATTCAAATCGAAGCCGGAAAGGTCGCGCATATTTGCTTGAACAGTTCTTTCCTGAAAATGAATTCCATCGGGTCCTCGTCCACTTTGACCTGCCGGATGCTGTACTTCAATCGCGCATTGCGAACAGTCAACGTGATACGGATATCTTCAGAAGCGCGTCCAATTTCGAAGAAGTACTCGTTCGGCAAAACGCCGATTCGCTTAAGGAAGACGTCGTAGATCCAGTTGAGGGAGAAGCAGATCAGTTATTTGTAATTAAAAACAGTGGTGAAGTTGAGGATGTTATCCAGAGAATTGTTGGGATGGCAAAACATATCCGCTAGTCACTGGCCAAGTATAGTTCCTATCCGAACGGGAATCGTAAGGCCACTATATCCAAATGGAGGACTGGCAATGAAAAACGATAACTGGCCTGGGAAATTGACATCATGAAGTATTTACTGCTTGTCGGCGCGTTTATCTTAGCAGCGGGAACTTTCGGAATTCCTAGCAATGCTATGTTCCAAGACTCAACAATAAAAAATGCTGTGATAAATGAAGCCCTTTATCAGGAGATCAAATCTTACAGTGAGCAGCATGAAATCAAACCAATCGATGCCAAGGTGGATAGGGTCTGGAAGGCGATGCCGGGGTATAATGGGTTGGTTGTAGAAGTCGACGCCAGTTATGACAAGATGAAGACAGCAGGGAAGTTCGACGAGACAAAGCTCGTTTTTAAAGAAGTTCCTCCCGCTGTTCATTTGGATGATTTGGATCCTCAGCCAATTTTCAGGGGGAATCCTGACAAGCCGATGGTTTCTCTTCTTATTAATGTGGCGTGGGGAGATGAATATATCCCCGCTATCCTTAACATCCTGAATGATCAACAAGTGAAAGCAACTTTTTTCTTCGACGGCAGTTGGACGAAGAAGAATCCCGATCTGGCATTGATGATTTATAATGAAGGTCATGAAATCGGCAACCATGCGTATAGTCATCCTGATCTTCAAAAACGTTCCAGGACCGAGACGATGGAAGAAATCTCAAAGACAAATGATGTCATTGAGCAAACAATCGGCTTCAAGCCCAAATGGTTTGGACCGCCTAGTGGAAGCTTCAATCAACAAACGATTGATGTTGCACATGAACTTAATATGAAAACGATATTATGGACGGTCGACACGGTAGATTGGAAAAAACCCGAACCCTCTGAAATGGTGCGGCGCGTCGTATCAAAAGTGGAGAACGGCTCAATGATCCTGATGCATCCAACCGACCCTGTAGCTAAAGGCCTAGGGGCAATGATAGCTGATATTAAAGCGAAAGGGCTTCGACTCGGAACAGTGAGCGATCTGATGAGCGAAAACCGAATTGATTAAAAAGATCGCCCGGCATCTGATGAAATATCATCAAATGCCGGGCGTACATTCTTACTGGAGAAGGCTGATTTTATGTTATTCTTTCGTCTTCCAAGTTCCTCCACAGATGATGTGCTTCCCGCGCGATATGCTCCAGCAAATCAGGTGGAGAAGTTGTAGCAATTGCACATTTTTTAATGAGTGCGTCAAGTTCCAATTTGAATTCTTCCAGGCTTTTCGCTTCTTGAATGATCATTTCCTTGAAATGCGTCAAAATAGGAATCGTTTCATTGCGCGGTCTGCGTATCATTGTTCGGAGTGCAGTCGCTTGCATGTAAAGCCGCTCGAATTTTTGCATCATCTTCGTCACTTCAAAGTTCACTTCGTAATTCGATACGTCCGAGTAATGTCGTATATAACCGAGATGATCCGCCATTTGTCGCAGCCAAAAGACGGTTTCATGAATGATAGCATCTGCCGGGGATACTTGGCCTCCGCTTTCCATCAGCTTATACACCCGTTGAGATTCTTCGGATTCGCGCACCATATGGTCTAGGAGTGATACTGGCGTAGAAATTATAACATCGCAGTGTAGTGATTTATCCATAGTATACGCGAGCAAGCTATGGAATTCCCGTGTGGCATGTTGTGCTTCGTCAATCAAGGTGCCAAGATCGCCTGTTTTCGATTCCGCTTTCTGCCAAATTCTACCTAACCGCTGAATGTTATTTAGGTTGGCACGAGCCAATTCAGTTTCGTAATGACTAATTTCCCTGTCGAAAAATCGGCCGTGGTCATAATCGTTCCGTAACCAAAAAGCGATAATCCCGTAGGCATCCCTTTCATAGTTATCCGTATAACCCAAAACCCCACTCCATTCCATGTATTCTCCTTACAGTTTGCCGACCCCTTGAATCAATTACTCACATTCCTCCCGTCTATTCATAGTCACCAATTAGATTGTATTCGCCATTCAACTCCTATATGACAAATCCGTGTATGTACTACAAAGATGCTGCTTGTTCTATATAACGTACATAGATTCATTAAGGTGCTAAAAACATGAATTTGGGACTGTTCCAGAAACGCCAGAAAAATGGTAAACTGGATAGGTTCTACTTTTATGAAGGAAGTGTTTTGAAATGATCGGACGTAATGATCCTTGTCTTTGTGGCAGCGGGAAGAAATATAAGAAATGTTGTCAGTCGAAAAATGCAGTTTCCATTGAAACTGTTCAACAAGATGAACTGGAACGTGCATTGCAGACTTTCTACGACGAGTATCCAGAGCGGAAGGATATCCCTGAATATTTGAAGCTGGCGAATGAATGGAAACAGTCGTTAGGCACTTACATGCCCGAAGAAATGATTGAGGCGATTGCGATGGATGAGTTCTTTTTCAACCATCGATCTGATATTTGGTTAGGGTATTTGGACAAACAGAAGAAAAAGCTATTGCGTCCATCTGTATTACGAGTGGTTGAGACATGGCAAAACCCGCGATCGTTCATCGGGGAAGTTATCGAAGTGGATGATACATATATAACGGTACAAATGATTTTCAATGATGAAATAATCAAGCTTCGCCGGGAGAGTGAAAAGCCGGTACCTGTTGGGGTCCACTTGTTCTGCTTCGTGTTGCCTGACGGTACGGGTGATGAAAATCACTATTTGGCTGTATCAAGCTTACTCTTTTTCCCAACGGACCATACGAATGCAATTAAGGAATTCGCAAAAAGGTTTTCAACTGAAGAAGCACTTTCGGTTTCAACTTTCCTGAAAGAAAATGCATTGGATTTCTGGAAATGCCTTGGTGACGATGGGTATGAAGGCGGCGAATTCACCAATTTCGAAGCTGGCGTTCTGTTATCTGCAATTGAATTTTTGGAAAAGCACAATCGGGACCCGAAAGAGCTGCTAGATGTAGTTGAGGACTTTTTAGTGGAGCAGCAGCCCAATGCACGGAAGGAAATGGCGATTGCCGCAGGCGCAATTCGTTTCGGACAAGATAATTCATTTTTTGAACCGATTTCCATGCCATTGAAGGAAATCGCTGAATGGTTTGAGGTTTCTCCTTCATCCATGAATAAATACTCTAAAGACCTCGAGGCTTATTACACAGCCAAAGTTACAAATTGAATAGAGCTATTGTCCATCTGTTGCTTCTTTAAGCATCAGGTGGATTTTTCAACTCTATCTTTATTATCGGAAGATTGGTAGAATTTATTCATTAAATGAAAAGGGGATGGGAAAAATGGCATGGCCGACGCATATTGTAGCTTGTGGAGGGCTCGTTGAAGACAGGGAAGGCAACATGTTAATCGTGAAAACTGAACACGGCGGATGGGTATTTCCAGGTGGGCAGGTTGAAGTCGGGGAGAATTTGATGGATGGCGTAATCCGGGAAGTGAAAGAGGAGAGCGGCATCGATGTGGAAGTGAGCCACTTGATTGGCGTGTATACAAATTCAGCCATTTATAAATGGTATGACGGAGTGACGGACGTCCCGACAAAAGTAATGTTCGACTTTGCCTGCAAGCCTGTCGGCGGGGAGCTATGCACATCGGACGAGACGTCAGATTGCAAGTGGGTTCCCAAGGATGAAGTGCTTGCGTATATTACGCAGCCTGCAATCCGAGCCCGTATTAAGGAGTATTTTAAGTTTGACGGGAATGTGGAGTATAAAGAATATGTCACACATCCTGGATTTGACGTGAAATTGAGCAGGAAGATGTAGAGTGAAAACTCCATGCTAGTGCAGTTATGCGTGATTACTGCGATTTATGAGCTTTTAATCGCGTTTATGCGTGCATTCATGGATTTATGCGTGCATCCTCGAGTTTATGCGCAATTACGCGACTTTATGCGTGAATGGAAGATTTTATGCGCATCTGCAAGAAAGGCACTCTACACTATAGACGAAAGTAGGAGTTTGCCAGATTTCATTTACAAGTAAAAATTCTTCGTCTATACTAATGGCAACATAAAAACCAACTACATACCGATTCTGCACTAGGGGTGCCCACTATTGGCTGAGATGCGAGCAAGAGCTCCGATCCCTTACGACCCGATCAGGATAATACCTGCGTGGGGAAGTGTAGTGGCTTTCCGATTGTTTCATATTGGAGAAGTGCTACATCTTCCGGGATGTAGTTTTTTTTATGAAAATTTTTCGGGAGGTCGAAGGAAATGGAGTGTGGATTAAGTCCAATCGTCGGATTTCGTTTTTCGTTATATCCGATGGCAGATGATTTTGTAAGTGTAATTAAAGGAGCGCTTGAACTAACAGATACGTCGAATGTTTGGATGCATACAGACGATGTCTCTACCGTCATTCGCGGCAAGCAGATTCATGTCTTTAACGTTGTGAAGGCGATTGCGTTGCATGCCGCGAAAACCGGAAAGCATATTGCATTGTCCGGGACGTTTTCGGCAGGGTGCCCAGGTGATACGGCGGGCGACGCGTATTTGGAAAAGAGCGAGAAGATCGCGAATACAGATGCTACGAAGCAATATGTGTCATCTCAATTTGCGCTGTATCCGATGAATAATCCGTCGTATATGGACATCATTTATCGCGAAGTGGACAGGGCGAAGGAGCAGGGTGTCTTTAATGAATCGATGCATTATGCGAGCGGCATCCATGGGGATATCCATGATGTGTTTGCATTTTATGAAGAGGCTTTCAGCAATGCGCGTTCTGAAGAGCATAGGCATCTGGTCATGACGATTTCGATGAGCATCAACAGTCCGTCGCACGGAGGACTGTAAAATGCTTAAGTCGTGGAAGTTGAAAGAGGTTGTCCTCATGTCGCTGTTTTCTGTCGTGTTTGGGATTGTCTATTTGTTGTTTTTGCACGTAGGGAATATTTGGGCCGGGTTCATTGGCCCAATCGCTTATGAATGGATTTTTGGCATTTGGTTCATTGTGTCGATCATTTGTATGTACATTATCCGGAAACCCGGGGCTGCGGTCATTTCGGAAACGATTGCAGCTGCCATCGAGGTGCTATTAGGAAATGCGGTCGGTCCGCGTTTGATTCTCGCAGGTATTATTCAAGGGCTAGGGGCCGAGGCGGCTTTCGCCGCAACGCGCTATCGGCGATTTGATATATGGGTGCTCATGCTGGCGGGTGTCGGCGCCTCGGTATTCAGCTTCATTTATGGTTATTTCCTAGGTGGATTCACGGTGTTCAGCACAGGTTATGTGCTGCTCATGCTCGGTATCCGGATTGCCAGCGGCGCGGTCATAGCGGGCATTGGGGGCAAGGCGGTCGTCGATGGACTGCTCGCTAAGGGATCACTCCGAGGCTATCCGATTACGCGTGCGAAAAAAGGTGAGGCACGTGCATGAAGTGATCCGGTTCGATAATGTTAGTTTCCGTTATCCCGATGAGGAGGAATGGATTTTTGAAGATCTTTCAATGTCAATCAATCGTGGGGAGAGAGTCGTCATTACGGGGCCGAGCGGGAGTGGCAAGACGACATTGCTTTATTTATGTAACCGGCTGTATCCGGAAAACTGCGATGGTATCGTAAAAGGCACCGTTACATTATTTGATAAAGATAGCCAGAACTATTCGCCTGGTGAAGTGAATCACCGGATTGCGACCGTTTTCCAAGATCCGGACGCACAGTTCTGCATGATGACGGTCGAAGAGGAGCTTGCCTTCACGCTTGAAAACTTGAATGTGGCGCGGGAGGAAATGGATGGACGGATTCAGGACGTATTGGATTTGACAGGATTGACCAAGTTCCGTCACTCCGTCATCCAACAGCTATCCGGAGGGCAAAAGCAGCGGATTGCGACAGCATGTGCATTGATCATGGAGCCGGAAATCCTACTGCTCGATGAACCGATCTCCCATTTGGATCCGTATACCGCAAAGCAGTTCATCGATTGGCTGGATAAGCTTCAACAGGAACAGTCTCTGACAATCTTGGCGATTGAGCATCGGCTCGATTTATGGGGAGGTTTTTTCGATCGTGAAATTCAGCTGGAGCGAATAAATGACGTGAATCCAATGAGCAAAAGGATCAGCAGCAAACAGGAAGGTCAGTCATTGGAAGTGGCAAACGTCTGCACGGAGTTATTTCTAAAAGACATTTCATTCTCATTGAACCGGGGCGAAGTTACAATTCTGGCCGGACCGAATGGGAGCGGCAAATCGACGTTGCTAAAAGCATTATGCAACTTGATTCCTGCAAGTGGAACTGTGCGCCCTTCACATTTAGGATATGTCCCTCAATCACCGGAATTCTTATTCGTTACGAAAACGGTACGGGATGAGATTGCTTTCGGCGGCGGGACTGCTGCAGAAGAATTGCTGACTCGATTGAACTTGGCGGCGGTTGCAGAGGCCCATCCGTTTGCCGTGAGCCATGGACAGAAGAGACGAGTGGCGATCGCTGCAATGCTGTGCGATGGCAGGGAAATCATTTTGATGGATGAACCGACATCGGGGCAAGACGCCGCATCCATGGTGGAGCTGTTCGGGTTGATTGACGAGCGGGCAAGGGAAGGGACGACCTTTTTGATCGTCACACATGATATGGAGTTTGCGTTTCATGTGGCGGATTCGGTTTTATTAATGCAAGATGGCGCTTTGACTGGAAAGTTTGATGCTGCTCTAGTATGGCGTGATGAAGAGCTGCTGGCGGACCATCATCTGCTTCAGCCAAAGGGGTGGGTGGAACATGAAGTCTGCTTTGCATAATATGAATCCAGCTGCGAAGTTCATTGTCGTCACGATTTGCATGTTGACGATGGCGTTCTTTTTCAATCCATGGACGCCCTTGCTCATGTGGATCGGCGTGCTGCTCATCCAACTGTTATTCAGCAGGATTGATTGGAAGCTATGGATCCTGTTCATGATTCCCTTTGTGATAATGGCGTTCGGTTATTTTTGGACAACGCTCGTTTTTGCGGAAGACAAGTCAGGACCTGTCGTTCTATCGATTTGGTCGATTAACATCACGGAAGTCCAGATGAATCACGCATTGTCATTAAGTTTTCGTGTCTTGGCATTCTCGGGTTTGTCATTGCTTTTCGCATTGACGACAAATCCCGTAACATTCATTTTAAGTCTTATGCAGCAAATGAAGCTGTCTCCAAAAATTGCGTATAGCATATTGGTTGGGTATCAGTTTTTACCTGTCTTGAAGGATGAGTTTGTTCAGATCCAGCAAGCCCATCGTCTCCGAGGAGCGATGCAAGAGAAAAATGCACTCCGCCGACTGTTGCATATGCGGAAAATCCTTCTACCGATGCTGGCGGGGGCTGTCCGGAAAGCGGAAAGGGCCGCATTTGCAATGGAGGCAAGAGGCTTTACAGGTGAGAAAAGGAACAGCTTTTACAAAGTCGTCCGTGTCGGCAAGGTGGACGGGTATATGGTTAGCCTCTTCATGCTGCTCCTCGTTCTAAGCTGTACAAGTGTTTTGTATATCAATTAGCGTTGAGGGTCCCATTTGGAGTGGGACCCTTTTGCCGATTACTTCCATATGGTATAGTCGTTTGTAGAGAATAAAGATGATTCAGAAACCGGGTTTGGTAAAGGGGAAATGAAGTCATGATTGATGTAAGGGAATTGAAATTGGAGAAAGATAGACGTGTGATTATCACGTCGGATATTCATGCAAACTTACCGCTGTTTCAAGAATTGCTTGAGAAAGTGAACTATACGAAGGAAGATTATTTATTCATCAATGGGGATCTTTGCGAAAAAGGTCCGGATAGCCTTTCGACGGTGGCATTTGCGAGAAAGCTGAGCGTAGAATCTGATCGCGTCTTTATTACAAAAGGAAATTGTGATGTCGTCCACGATTATGTATTCAATCATGTGGAAGGCATCAAAAATTATATGGAGCAGCGGAAGCACTCCATTTTGAATGAAATGCTCGACCTCCACGGAAAGTCGCTGGACGAATTTGCGACGCTCCAGGAACTTGGCGAATTTTATAGGAGTCATTTTGGTGAGGTGCTTGCCTGGCTGGACCAACTTCCCATCGCCTATGAAACAGACGATTTCATCATCATTCACGCAGGTATAGAGGATATTCCGGTTTGGAAGGAAACAAGCCGCAAATATGCTTTATATGCCCAGGCATTTTATGAGAAAGGGCATCAGGCGGATAAGACGGTTATCGCAGGGCATTGGCCTGTCGTCAATTATCGGGCAAATGCAGTCAGCTCGAACTGTCCGCTAATCGATTTAGAGAAAAGAGTGATTGCCATAGATGGCGGCAATCAAATAAAAGAGGATGGGCAGTTGAACGCTATACTCATTGAAGGGGAAGACATCAGTTATACATACGTTGATGGATTGAATGAAAAAACAATTATACGGGATCATGTGGATGAAAGGGGGCGTGTCGGAACGGTCACCTATCCAAACTATGAATTGCGCCTCCTAAAGGAAGAGGAGTTCTTCACTTTGTGTGAGAATACAAACCTTGGCATTGAACAATGGATAAAAAATGAGTTCATTTATGAGGGCCGCTGTAAAAACGACTTGAGTACAACGTTTTTGTCCGTTGAAAAAGGAGATACTGTCTCGATTGTAGATGACCGCCACGAAGGATATATATTAGTGAAGTCGAGTAGGGGCGACGTAGGGTGGATTCCGAAGGATTGTTTACTGTAATTC
The DNA here is from genome assembly GCF_023715245.1 of Sporosarcina luteola. Lineage (GTDB taxonomy): Bacteria > Bacillota > Bacilli > Bacillales_A > Planococcaceae > Sporosarcina > Sporosarcina luteola_C. The sequence continues at coordinate 68,332 of NZ_JAMBNV010000004.1, read as the reverse complement.
GAAAAGCTTCGAAGGCAGACGCCCGTCGAAGCTTTTTGTTATGGGTCGAAGGTCACGAAATGACGATAAAGTTGTGAAAATGACCGATAACTTCCGTGAAATGATCGATAACTCGCCCAGATTGAACGATAAAACTAGGGAAATGACCGATAACCACCAGGAATTGACCGATAACTTTCCACGGACCATGGGGAACAACTCCAAGAGCGAAAACGTCAAGCTCTGTAAGCAGAAAACGGAGTGAAAAGGAGGAGCTATGTGGTTAATTAGTACATATGTCATTAATATGCTCGGGTATATGATTGTAGCAATACCAATATACATTATTGCCCGAATCATCATCATTAAAATAAGAAAGCATCCCGTCAATAAATCACATGAACTGCTACTTGCCGTATTCATCCTCTACTTAGTAGGCCTTGCCTCCCAAACGATTATTCCAAGGTGGAGTATCGGGTTGGACGGAAATACGGGCGAGTTCTTTTTTGATGTTTACAGATTTGACCGGTTATCAAGCGTCAATATGATCCCGTTTCGAACAATCATGAATTACTTTCAAGCCAATGAGTATGTGAGTGGTTGGAGCAGCGTTTCGCTCGTGAATCTTCTCGGCAATTTGTTCGTGTTTTCTCCGATCGGATTTTTCATACCGTTGCTATGGAGAAGGATGCGCTCGTTTGGTAAAATTGCCTTTATTGGGTTAGGTGTCACTTGCTTCATCGAAGGCACCCAATATTTTATCGGCCGCAGCACGGATATTGACGATATTATTTTGAATACGATCGGCGTCGTTATAGGATATTTTATCTATCTCATTTGGAAAGTAGTTGCATCGCAAAAAATCTGTTGACCTAAAATGATCGATTTGTTATGATAAATACAACTTTCAGAAAGCAGGTGATGTTTTATGGCTACAATCAATAAGGCTATTGCACAATTGATCGGCACCATACATTCACCTGCCATGCCTTCGTAATAGGCATGTTTCTTCTGTTATGCGCGTGAAAGCATGGTGTCCGATCCCGGAACCATGCTTTTTTCTATGACGTCTAGCTCCGGGCGCCAGAGTCTCGGGGTCATAAGTCAAAGCTGCTTTGTGGCAAAGAACGCCACAATGCATCTTTGCCTTATGCCTGAGGCCGGCAGGATGCCGGTCATGCAGTCGTTGCCGCAGGACGCGGCGCACTTAGACTGTAAACCACTCCGCAGGCGCCCTGCGCTTTTGTCTAGTACATAATAGGAGGAAAAACATTGATTAACTTACACGAATACGGATGGAATCAATTCCAACAAGAAAATATAGATACGATAGTAGAAGAAGTGAAAGCGGACAATTGCGTTCCAGGACGTGTAACGCTTGAACATAAACGGATGTACCGGGTAATGACGGCAGAAGGGGAGTGGCTCTCCGTCTGCTCGGGCGCATTTCAACATGCGGCCCATGAACGAAGGGATTATCCGGCAGTCGGGGATTGGGTAGTCGTCGAAAGGATGCCCGGGGAAGAGCGCGGCATCATCCACGCCATCCTACCAAGGACTTCGTTATTCTCAAGAAAATCGGCGGGGTCGACAATTTCCGAACAGATTATTGCAGTAAATGTCGACATTGTTTTCCTCGTCATGTCGATGAATCACGACTTCAATGCAAGACGATTGGAACGGTACCTCGTTGCTGCCTATGATTCTGGTGCGACGCCGGTTGTCGTCCTGACGAAAATGGATGTTAGCGACGACCCCGATCATTATTTAGAGATGGCAAGGGCTATCGCATTCGGCACGGATGTTTTCCCGGTGAGCAATACGACTGGGGAAGGCATCGATCAGATTACGGATATGTTGACTAACGGCAAAACGGCTGCATTATTAGGTTCTTCCGGCGTTGGAAAATCATCGCTCGTCAATTCGATTTGCGGTGAAGGGAAGATGGCGGTGCAAGACATCCGGGAAGATGACGCAAAAGGTCGACATACGACGACCCACCGTGAGCTCATCAAAATTCCGACAGGAGGCGTGCTCATCGACACGCCGGGAATGCGAGAGTTCCAATTGTGGAATGAAAGTGAAAGCCTCGATTCCGGATTCAAGGATATTGAGGAACTTTCAGCTGCATGCAAATTCGGCGATTGCGGACATGAAAGTGAGCCGGGCTGCGCCATCCGTAATGCACTCGAAACTGGAGAGTTGTCGGCTGAACGTTATGGAAACTACGTTAAACTCCAGAAAGAAATCGCATTCCTCGACCGGAAAATGGACCGCCAAGCACAAGCGGCCGAAAGGGACAAATGGAAGAAGATAACGAAGGGAATGCGGAAGCATCCATCTAAAAAGAAATGAACTGTAGTGGCAGGGGCAAAGGTGAAAAACCTTAGCCCCTGTTTTTTTTGATTAAAGTGCTAAAAGAATACTATTTGCTTAATGGGACATTCTACAGATGAAATCTTTACTTAAAGATTGGGGAGTCGTAGATGGAGTCAATCTGGTTGGAGTATGCCTGGACGCTGTTAATTCTAATAGGATTGGAAGCGTTATTATCGGCTGACAATGCGCTCGTACTTGCAGTTATTGCGAAACATTTACCGGAGGAAGAGAAAAAGAGAGCGATCAATTACGGAATCATTATGGCCTTCGTTTTTAGATTTGCTGCACTTTTTGCGATTTCTTTTATTGCGAATGTCTGGCAGATACAAGCAATAGGAGCCGCCTATCTTCTATATTTAGGATTAAAGCATGTCATCAAGGCACGTTTCGGGAAAGAAAATAAAAACATTCACAAGGACGATGAGAAGGAATCGGCTGGGAAAGGTTTTTGGCCAACGGTAGGGAAAATTGCATTAGCCGATCTCGCATTTGCAATCGATTCGATATTGGCTGCAGTTGCACTTGCCCTCGGACTTCCAGATTCCCCACTTGGCGATATTGGCGGCATGGATGGAGGGCAATTTATCGTCGTTGTTATTGGCGGTGTTGCTGGCCTTGTCCTCATCAAGTTTGCTGCAACCTGGTTTGTGAAGCTTCTCGACAAACGCCCGGCATTGGAAACGACAGCCTATGCAATTGTAGCCTGGGTTGGTGTCAAATTAGCGATCATCACCCTTGCCCATGAGGATATCGGTGTCTTAGACCATAATTTCCCTCACAGTACTGTTTGGACCGTGATTTTTTATGGAGTATTAGTAGCGATTGCACTGATCGGTTGGTTTGCTCCTAGCAATAAATCCGGGAGCGACTAGGGAAGGATGCTTTGAGTTAAATGAGCGGGAGAACATCACTTGATGTCTCCCTTTTTTCATTCACAAAAATAGTTCCTTCATGACAAAAGTCATCTCAAGACATGACAGAGCGTACTGAAAAAAACGCCACCTCCCATCTATGATATGAACAAGGGGAGTGTGAGCATATGGAAACAGTTGTCGATATTAAAAATCTATCAAAAGAATTCAAAGGGAAAAAAGCGGTGGAGAACGTCTCGTTCACTATTCAATCCGGTGAAGTAGTTGCCATTCTTGGGCCGAATGGGGCGGGAAAGAGCACAACGATCCTTATGATGCTCGGATTGCTTCATCCGACTTCGGGTGAGGTTTCGCTTTTCAATCAACCGCCTCAACGTCAAAAGGTGCGGGAAAGGATAGGGGTAATGCTCCAGCAAGTGAGCCTAATGGATGCGCTGAAGGTGAAAGAGGTGCTTGCTCTGTTCAGAAGTTATTATCCGAACTCGTTGACGATGGAAGAGATGATCAGGTTGACCGGTTTGCAGGAAAGTGAATTGAACAAGCGGACGGAGAAGCTTTCAGGCGGACAAAAGCGACGTGTCAACTTTGCGCTCGCAATGGCAGGAAATCCCGATCTCGTATTTTTTGATGAACCGACAGTCGGGATGGACAGCACGGCGCGGAAAGACTTTTGGGCAAGAGTCCGGCAGCTAGCAGGCGAAGGGAAAACGATATTATTCTCCACCCATTATTTGCAAGAAGCCGATGATGTGGCGACGCGCATCCTGTTATTCAACGAAGGAAAATTGATTGCGGATGGATGTCCTTCAACAATCAAACAGCGACTGCTGAAGAAGACGATTTCTTTCAAGACGGACAGTTCATTCCCGAAAGAAAAGTTTCTTGCAATGAATCATGTATCCGATATTTACGAGGAAAGTGGGAGAACCGCTATTCAAACGGAGGACACAGATCGCGTATTATCCTCTCTCTTCACTGAAGGAATAGCAGTTTCGGATATATCCATCGATAAAGGAAGACTGGAAGATGCCTTCGAGCAGTTGACCGTAGAACAGGGGGTATCGTGAATGAAGATGCTGATAAATGAATGCAAAATTGAAATGATCCGGATCTTCCGTAATCCGTATTTCGTCTTTTGGTCATTAGTAATGCCGATCTTGTTTTATTTCATTTTCACGAAAGTCGTCAACACGGGGATGGATGATCAAGATTTGTGGAACAAGCATTTCCTAATGTCCATCGCAATATTTAGTGTAATGGGAAGCGCAATCATGACGCTCGGTATCCGGATGGTGCAGGAGAGGAATGAAGGGTGGACGACGTGGATCAAAGTGACGCCTCTGCCAAGTTCAAGCTATTTCATTTCAAAGATGATCGGCCAATCGGCAGTCCATCTGTTCTCGATTGCCGTCATTTTTATAGCAGGGATTATCCTGAACGGCGTGTCAATGACGTTTGTGGAATGGTTATCGAGTGCGGCTTGGATAATGGTCGGTTCCTATCCGTTTCTTGCATTAGGCGTTCTAGTAGGCACAATGAAACGTGTGGACACGGCTTCGGGAGTCAGCAATATTATTTATTTAGCTTTGGCGATCACAGGCGGATTGTGGATGCCGATGGAAATTCTGCCGAAGACGATACAGCTGATTGGCTCTTGGCTGCCGGCATATCATTATGGGAATGGCGCATGGGGCATTATTCGCGGGCAATTCCCTGAATTCAAAAGTATTGCGATTTTAACGGCTTATCTGCTTGTATTCATGGTATTATCAATCTATATAAGAAGGAAACAGGAAGCGGTGTAAGCATGAAAAACTTTAGGTTGTTTCCGAAAAGGTTTGGCTTCATCCCCCATATATTTTTAGTCTATCTCGTAATACCGCTCTATCAAGTGAACAATGAAGTAGGCGTGAAAGCGGTAATCGGCTATGGCCTGTTACTGCTTTTTTTCATCTCCTACCGGCAGTGCTATCAGCCGATCCGTTTAAGGGAATTTTATGCATGGTTGTCGATCCAAGTGGCTGTCACGATTGCCTTTGTAGTTTTTTATGATCCGTACAGCATTTTTTTAGCTTTTTACACTTCCAACTTCATTGGTTGGATAAACGATAAAAAGCAGTTCAAAGGCACATGGATAGTATTTGCCAGTATCATTTTAGTTTGTGCCGGTTGGATATTGTTTCAACATGGAATTGCAAGCTTCACTAGCCTCCTGCCTTTTTTGGTTGTCATCATTCTCTCTCCATACGGCATCCGGCATATGAATGAACGAATGGAATTGAAGAACCAATTGAATGAGGCGAATGAACAGATAAAGACGTTGATCAAACAGGAGGAGCGGGTGCGTATTGCCCGTGATCTGCATGATACATTGGGGCATACATTATCGCTCATCACCCTGCAAAGCCAAGTCATCCAAAGGGTTGCGAGTGATCCTGAAAAGGTGAAGATGGAGGCTAAGGGGATAGAGCAGACTTCCCGTTCTGCGCTTCAGCAAGTCCGAGAGCTTGTGTCGGATATGCGGGTCAGTACGATAGAGGAAGAGCTAGCACATATGGAGCAAATCCTCGGAGCCGCCACTATTGAATTCCAATGCAATGCAATGGATATGCCCACGGAGCTATCACCGCTTCAGCAAAATATTGCGGGGATGTGCTTGCGTGAAGCTTCGACAAATATCGTGAAACATAGCAAGGCGTCTGCATGCTCGGTCACTGTGAAAAAAGATACGACGGGACTCATCATCCGGATCCATGATAATGGAACCGGCATTGCAGATCGTCCGTGGGGCAATGGGTTGAAGGGGATGTCCGAGCGCCTTTCATTAATAGAAGGGGAAATGGAAGTGGAGTCCGAGTTGGGGACAGCCATCACGATTTCGATTCCAATTGTCGTGAAGACGAAGGAAGGGGCGATTGCCTTATGATCCGGATTGTCATTGCTGAAGATCAGCGAATTTTGAGAGGGGCTTTAGGCACTCTCCTTGATTTTGAGGAAGATATGGAGGTGGTCGGCCAAGCCGAAAATGGGGAGCAGGCATTGCGGCTGGCCCGCGATTTACGTCCGGATGTTTGTATTTTGGATATTGAAATGCCGTTGAAAAGCGGTCTTGAGGTTGCAGATGAATTAAAGGAAAGCGGCTCTTCATGCAAGGTGATTATACTGACGACATTTGCACGGCCGGGTTTTTTCGAACGGGCGATTAAAGCGAAGGTGCATGGCTATCTCTTGAAGGATGGCTCAATCGATGATTTGGCGGCTGCTATTCGAAGTGTCATGCAGGGGAAGAGGGAATTTGCAGCTGAACTTATCATGAATTCGTATAATGATGGCAATCCGTTGACTGAACGGGAAAGGGAAGTGTTGAAATTATCTGCGGATGGGATGACAGCGAAAGAAATCGGAGCTGCACTTTATTTATCTCCTGGGACGGTGCGGAATTACATGTCTGAAATCCTTCAGAAGGTGGAAGCGAAAAACAAAGTGGAGGCAATATCCATCTGTCGGGAGAAAGGGTGGATTTGAGTTTTCTCGGGATTGACATTATAGGCAATAGGTCATGAAATGGTGATAACTTTCAGGATTCGATAGATAACTTTCAAAGTTCAATAGATAATTTTTGATATTCAATAGATATCTTTTGTTATTCAATAGATAAACCACAGGATTCAATAGATAACTAAAAACGGGCTGCAACTATCGACGATTATTCGTCGAGTCCGCAGCCCGCTTCACTTTTTACTTATTGCTTAACTGTTCTTCTGCTTCAACACTTTCTTCAACCGTCGCGTCATCAGTTCCTTCAGCCTTGTCCACTCCATTCACTTGGCCGACATTGATGAACAATTTTCCGTCTGCAAGCTTCCTTCTTTCATTTCCAAACCCATCTACAACTTTCACTTCGATGCGTGCTCCATCTGCCGTGACGCCCAGTGGAACAGTCCAGTAGCCGACGTAATGGCCAGGGGATGTCTCGCTCATCGGCAATTCAGTCGCGTTTGTCACATCACTTCCCCCTACATTCGTAAGCGGCATGTGGATGACGTAAGTTGCTTTCAAACCTGGTTCGCTGTCGAATTCAAATTTAACGGACTTTCCGGTTACTAAATGGACGTCCTCATTCGGTGTCAAATTCGAAATTTCAGGTGCCGTATATTTTGCGGTGACAGAAACGGTTTGAATCGTTTCGTTGCCCGCAGCATCTGTAGCGATTACAGTAATGGTATTTACACCATCATCCAATAGGATCCGTTTGGAGTAAGTGCCATTTTCGGAAACAGTGGCTTGTTGGCCATTCACAGTCAACGATTTAAGATGGTCGTCCGTGACCGTACCTTCCACCGTGACGGTTTCACGGTTCGTTGTTTCACCATTCTTCGGGTTCGTTATCGTCAATTCCGGTTTCCTCGTGTCAAGTATCACTGTCACAGGGCTTGAAGTACCTGTCTTGCGGGCATCTAATAGAGACACGGCGGTAAATTCGTTATCTCCCTCTGTCAGAACTGTTTGGAATGAGAACTTTCCATCATTTCCGATGACAACCGAATCCACTTCTTCACCATTGTTCTGTAAAGAAATTGTCGTTGTCGGTGTAGCAGTACCTTCAATGACGATGTTTTCATCATTCGTAACGGTGCCAGTTTCAGGTGAAGTGATCATCGGTTCAAATACTTCGAAGCTGACACGTGCCCGGATCATGTAGTTCCCTTCAGCGGCAGGTGCAGGTGACCAAGAGCCGACGAACTGGTAGCTTCTTTTCGCATTCGTTCCGTTTTCATCCGTTGCAAGTCCTGGTGCATATGGATTCCCTTGCGACTGGATATACACCATATAGAAGTCGCCGTTCACGACGATATTATGCTCTGTCAGATCAACGACAGTCCATTCGCCATTCCGTTTCGCTTGTGCGTCGATCGGTCCAGCAATCTTTTGTCCAGGAGCTCCGTCAGCACCAGTTGCATCCCAGACTTCGACTGCAAATGCAGTTCCGCCCGGTACAGGCCATTCAGTATCCCAGAAGCGGAAAACACCTTCTGTGACAATACCTGAATCATTGCCTTCAGGAAGAGACATTTTGACGCCCCAACCATTTCCTGCATCGTAAAACGCACGTGCATTTTCAGCAGTTCCATCGTCGTATCCGATTTCACCGCCAGGATACGTAAAGAACGGTTCAAGCGCGAAATCAAATGACGTTTGTCCACCGATTGTAATAGTTGCCTCTTGACCATGATATCCGCGTGCCACCACTTTCAGCGTATAATCGCCTTCATACGCGGTGATTGTGAAATTTCCTGCAGCGTCGGTTTGGACAGGGGAGATGTTCGCATCTTCCACTAGAAGCAATGTCGCTCCTGCAATCGGCTCACCAGTTGATTGGTCTGTTACTGTTCCACTTATTGTGGCCTGGGGCATTTCTTCTAATGTGAAGTTTGCGATTGCCGTTTCATCTGCATTGATTGTTACGGTTTGAGCCTTAGATTGGTATCCGTACGCTTCCGCTTTCGCCGTGAAAGTTCCCGCACCGTGCGTCATCGTATACGATCCGTCCGCAGGATTCGTATAGACCGATCGATCCGTTTCGAGAATATTCACTTGTGCACCTAATGGCAGAAGGACAGGCGCAGCTTTACCGTCTTCAACAGGAGGTGCCGGTTCTTCTTTCGGCATTACGGGCTTAATCGTCTTAGGATCGACAGGTGTTTCAAGTGCTTCTTTCCCTTTTTCAATAATAAGATCTGGATTTTTGCCTTTTCCAGGTTTTAAAGCTTGAGGGCTAGTTTGAACATTGTTTTCAAACAATTTGTTTTTAGGAGTAAGCGAGATTGTACCAGTTTGTGATTGATCGCTTAAAGCGACATCGTCAATATACCAGCCCTCTCTAACTACGCTTCCATCGGAGAACGCATTGAATCCGATATAGACACGTTGGCCGCTATATGCGGACAGGTCCACTTCTGCATTAATCCAAGCATTTGAAGCTCCTTGGATCATAAGCAATTGCGTCCAATTCTCCATATCCGTGGAAATGAACACATGTCCATAATCCCAAGCTCTTCCGGAAGAGGACTGCTCAAAATTATGCCATTGCTTAAACTGCAAATAGGATGCGCCTTCTGGAAGATCAACCGGCGGCATGACAAGCGTGGCATTCATGCTGCTCTCATACATTCCGGCTAAATTCGTGGCGTATACTTTCTCTCCTGAGGCCGCATTTCCAGGACCAGAAGTCGGTTTACCCCATTCCCAGCTGTTTTTATTCCCGAACGAAGTCCATCCTACTGGCGACTGTTCAAAGTTCTCGAAGTAGCCGACTGTGATTCCCGGTTTGACGAGGACTGTAAATTCTTCGCTCGATACTTCATTGTTGCCAAAATCAGTAATGACCCATTTGTAAGTGAATGCATTTCCGGAAATGACGTCGCCCGAAATTGTAACACCGAATTCACCCGATAGGTAGTCTCCGGATTTTCTCTCAGCTTTCATTGAACTCCATTGTCCGTCCGCATTTACATATTGCAGTGTCACGGAAGAAATGCTTATATTATCCGTCACGTTAATGCGTAGATCCAAGTCCATTCCCGCATACGTTTCCGTTGGCGCTGAGTGCTCGAATGTAGGCGGTTCGTTATCATCGCCTTGCTTCGTCACCTGACCTTCAAGCTTTCCGAGCCCGCTTGCGATGGATGAAACAGCCGCATACGCATCGACTAGACCGTGCCCATACCCATGGTTCGGGGTAGTCGGGTATACATTATCCGTCAACGGAGTCGCTGTAGCCAACAGCACTTGTTCCATTTCCTCGACTGAAATTGTGGCGTTCACTTGCCGGAGTAACGCAGCAACGCCTGAAACAGCAGGGCCAGCCATTGATGTGCCATTCCAGCCGCCTTCATAGCCGCTTCCAGGAACAGAAGAGCGGATGTTGACACCCGGTGCGGAAATATCAGGTTTTATTTGATTGTAAGGGGAAGGTCCTCGAAGAGAGAAACTTGCCACTTTATTATTGATGTCTGTTGCGCCTGTTGCAAAGGATTCCGGATAGTTCGCAGGGGCGGCAACCGATCCTGGACCTCCGGGGTTCGTTAGTGTCGTGTTGCCTGCGGAAAATTCAGGGAAGATTTCCGCGGCGCGCCAGTTCCTGACGACATCCCGGTACCATTCATCAAGTCCTGCGCCGCCACCCCAAGAATTATTGACAACGTCTGGAGCCAGGTCAACCCGCGCATTCCCGTTTGCATCAGTTGGTGCAAGAATCCATTGTGCGGCTGCCAATAAATCGCGGTCCGTTCCCCCGCTAGCAGTGAATGCCTTCACTGCAATCCACTTAGCGCCAGGAGCGACTCCAATTTGGTTATTCCCGCTCGGTTCGCTTCCGACCATCGTGCCGGTTACATGTGTACCGTGTCCATGATCATCATAAGGGGTTGTCCTTCCAGCCGTAGCATCGAACCAGTTGTAGTCATGGTTCACATCGCCGGTTCCCGGGTTATACCCCCGGTATTTCTGTTTCAAGGCTGGGTGATCCCATTGCGCGCCTGTATCGATGCTTGCAACGACTGTACCCGACCCATCAATCCCCATGTCCCAAGCTTGTGGCGCATTGACACGCTCAACATTCCACTCGACATTCGCCAGTTGCGATTTGGGGGCTTCAGAGTTTTCAACTACTGTAGTTTGTAGTTGGCGCGTTTCATTCGGCAGAACCTTTTCCACTTCTGCGAATGTCCCAACTGCTTGTGCGATTTCCTTTGTCGCCGTTACCGCCATTCCATTGACGATATAGTAGGATGTGATGTCTTTTGCTTTGCCGGCTTTCACTTGCTGTTCAAGATACTGCATGACGTTTTGCTGCGATTCTAGGGAAGTTAATCGTAACTCGGAGACGACAGCCGATCTAGTCAGCATTACTGATTGCTTTCCGGAAAGGTTTGCCTGGCTTGCCTGTTTCCTTGCTGTAGCCGCCACTTGCTCCGTGTCGGCTTGATCCTTGAATTTAATTAGAAAAGTGACCATGCTCTCATCTTTAAAGCTTTCGAGCAATCGATTGCTGACTTTCTCTTTGGCTATCTCATTCGAATCTCGCAACGAGTGATGCAACTGTTTGTTCATTCCCGTGCTTGCCGCCAGTGCAGGGGTCATTAATGAAAACACCATCAGGATCGTTGCTGCAATGCTGAAGTATCTCATCCGTCTACGCTTCCTCAATTCCATTCCTCCTTTTTAGTTTCGACCGTCCCTTCTCCGAACCATCAAAAAAACACCATTCGCCCCCTTTCTCAATCGTTAAGGATCTTTGGTGTCGGAATCTCCGTATCTGGCTGTCTAGTAATATTATACAATTATTAAATTTAAAATAAATACTAAATCATCTGATTAGTTAATAAATAATGATAAGTAACTAACTTGATCCCATTAGAATTGGGGAATTTATCATGGTTTACTATTGTTTATGAAAAGTCAAATAGTTAGCGTTAATGCTTTAGGAAAAGGGTTTGTGAGTGTAATGATGAAGTTGTTTAATGGGGAGGGGAAGCGGAGGGAAAAAGAAAATAATGTAGAAGACCTATAATTGAAATGAAATGAGCTATTACTTATTTATAAAACAATGAAATATGGGCATAATCTAATATTGAAAATGATGCTACCAATTAGGAACATCGATCCGAAAAATTTTCCCAAGTAGTCGTCCGTAAAAAAGAAGCCGGCAAATTTGCCGGCTTCTTTCATTCAACGTCGAGGATTTTTGTGAATTCTTTCTTTTCGCAAATCCTCTTTCATATCATCCAAGTTGATCGTATCCACTGTCTGCATGTCTTCATGCATATCGAACAAACTTACGCGATCCGAAGAGGGAATCCCTTCAGGATGCGCTAAATAGCGAAAGTGGATCGTTTCTCGCTTTTCACTGTCTGCGGGCAGCTTCTCATCAGCCATAGCTATTGCCTCCCTATATCTGTTTCCTTATAGGATTGGCAATGACGGTGAATCTATTCGTACCCGATCATTCACAGTGGACAACTATGCTCGATTCAGCGCCTCCGTAATGGGGCAGTCGTCTTTTCTTTATTTGATATAAGTTTGCGGACAATCGGATATACAACCGGAGCCCATTTAATAGCTGTCTTGATTACTCTTCCTAATTTCATGAAATTCGCTCCTTACTAACGTTTTCTTTAATTTGCCCTCTTCTGCAAATAAGTAAACAAAATCCGCTATTTCCTATGACAGTTTCACTATGTTAATCAACTTCTTGTTTGTCATATTCGAAACTTTTAAAAGAAATATGTTTGATTTTGAAAGTATTTGGATAGAACTGGGGAAATTGTTAAGAAGAGAGGAGCAATATTACTTGAGTAAGATGAAAATGATTATGTTGACCGCAATTATAACACTCTCATTCAGTGTCGTGACCGAAGCGGCTATATTTAGCCAGACAGAAAACGGAGAGGACATCACAAATCTTTCCCAAGAAGTGAGACCGAATCTTAATGATATTCCTTTTGCGGAAATCTGGAAAGATGCGTTTCCGTTATTTTACCCGCCGTTAGAGTTATTGAAGGAAGAACCTGTAACATACACGGTCGCGGAAGGGGATAATCTATATCGAATCGCCTTAACTTACGATATGGCATTGGATGAGTTAATGAGTTTAAATAATTTAACCGGAGAAGTAATCCACCCGGGTGATGTTTTGACAATTAGTGGAGAAAATCCTGGAAATGAAGTCGCTGCATTAGAAACTACTGTCAAGGTTGCATCGGTCACTCGGGATTCTATCCCAGAAAACGCACAAAAAAAACCGGCATTCAACGAATCCATTTCGAGCCCACCGGCAAGTTCAGGGACTGAAATGGTTGTAACTGCAACTGCATATACCGCCTATTGCCCCGGTTGTTCTGGGACGACAGCGTATGGGATCGATTTACGCTCCAATCCAGATAAGAAAGTCATAGCGGTAGATCCGTCGATTATTCCACTAGGAACGAAAGTTTGGGTGGAAGGCTATGGGGAGGCGATTGCCGGAGATGTTGGCAGCGCAATCAAAGGTCATAAGATTGATGTTTTCATCCCTTCCTATGATAGTGCGATGCAGTGGGGCGTTAAAAAGGTGAAGATAAAAATCATTAATTAACTAGATACGTATTGGGAATTGTTCACTATATATTCCCAGTACGTATTTTTTTTGTTACACTATTAATTAACTAATTGATCGTCGGTTGGAGGGATGGAATTGAAAGGCATGAATCAGGAGCTTTACGATTACTTGCTTGAAAGTATAGATGCCATTACAGATGCGTGGTTGTTGGAACGTGAAGAAAAGGATGGCTCAATTTATTCGAAGGATGCCGGTGATTGGTCAGAGCAGATGCTGCGCGAGCAAAACAGGCAAACGAATTTGACAATAGCAAGCAGTTTGTTGGAAGACCAGGAGGCATTTGAAAATAATAAAAAAAGTTGGGCGAAGCTTGTTGCGGAAAGTCGGGTTAGCAGCAGGACGCCGATCTATGAAGTCCTTGATGCATTAAGTAAGTTAAGGAAAACATTCTGGAATTTCATTGAAAAGTTTGTCGATCGGGAAGGGGATCATGTCCTTCGTTCTGATATTCTGAATTGGGGAATCGTTATACATAAAGCGTTCGATGAAATCATAGTGGAGTTCACGACAAGATATGATGAGCTGATAAATTCAAGACTATTCGCTCAACAAAGCCTGATTGAAGAGTTGAATGCACCGATTATCAAGCTTAATTCGACAATCGGGGTACTGCCGATAATCGGGGACGTTGATACGACAAGAGTACAATCGATTAGTGACTATGTTCCGACTAGGTGTGTGGAGCTTGACGTCAGTCATCTCTTTATTGATTTGTCTGGTGTTTCCATAATCGATACGATGGTTGCGAATCATATTTATCAATTGATGCAGGTACTTGATTTGCTTGGGATTGAGTCGACTATGACGGGTATCCGACCGGAAATTGCTCAAACCTCCGTCCAATTGGGCCTGGATTTTTCAAAGATCCGTACGTTTGGTTCATTGCAGCTGGCGCTTAAAAAGAATTTTAAGGATTTTGAAATATAATAAACGTAAATATGGAGTGTTCAGAACTTCGGTTTTCACCGTCAATCTGGACACTCCATTTTTTATCTGTAATTTTGAATGTCAATTCCGAATAGATCCATTAGAATTGCTCCCTTAGCATCTTCAGTAATTGTCTTGGAGCGTATCACGCCATACTCGGATACTGTCAATTCAAGGTCCTTTACTGTTGTTCTGCCTGCAGCGGTCGCTACTGTGACGATGTCAACATGGGTGAAGGTTGATTCGGGTGAAACTTGATTGAACACACATCCTTCATGGAAATCGTGAAGCTGCTTTTCGATTGTGGAAAATCGGTACAGTGGTCGGGACTCTCCATTCCGTGTTCTAATCAAATCAAAAATACCCTTACTGGATTGCTGTACCGCATAAGTTCCGCTGACATCTGTTTGCGGGTCCCCGTTCAATGGGATTGGAAGGATAGTGGAATCCCCAAATCCGACGTCGACGAGATAAGGTTCATCCAATTGGACGATAATGGCGGCATGCGTTTCCGGCTTCGCCCACTGTCCATTCGGCCGGAATACAGTGGCGGCGATAAGGGAAGCGTTGTATTCTAGCTGTCTCAAAAGCCAATGAAATAGACCGTTCAATTCATAACAATAGCCACCACGATTCCGAAGTACGATTTTATCGTAAATCGTGTTCAAATTTAAATAGATCGGTACTCTGCGGATGACATCGAGATTTTCAAATGGAATTTTGGTCATATGCAGACGTTGCAGTTCAGACAACTGCTGCAGGGAAGGTTTGTTGTCATGTGATGCATTGAACCGGTCGAGGTATTTTTCAATTTCCATTCTATCGGCCTCCTAACAAGTAAAAATAGTATACCATTTTAAGAAATGGGCGACTCAATAAAAGGTCACTGCAAGGACTAATGTCCGCAGTGGCCATTCATGATCAAAGGTAAATTTATCTCAACCAACCATTACTACTATTGTTGTAATTTGTAAGCGCATACAATAGTAAAACAACAATTTGCGAAAAAGATGTAATACTTTCAGCTTATTACGAATATAAGGGTATTCAAGACTAATGATTTATGATATTGTAATAGAAAGATAATTCGGATATTAAGATGGTAGTCAGTATATATCCGATGAGAGAATGCGGGGGATTTCAGATGAGAAGACATAATGTTGTTTGCATCGCGATTATAAGTGCATGCCTATTCCTCCTAGTCGGCTTTAACGACCAGACAAAAAGGGTTCATAATCCTAACTTGCTTAGTATTGCTCATAGGGGCGCATCCGGTTTTGCCCCGGAAAATACCCGCTCCGCGTTCCATAAGGCAGTCGAACTCCGTGCGGATTACTTGGAATGCGATGTCCATCTTTCCAAGGATGGAGAGCTCATTATCATGCATGATGATAAAATCGACCGTACAACAAATGGAAGCGGCTACATTAAGGATATGACATTGGATGAGTTGAAAGCATTGGATGCAGGAGGGGCATTTGGTGTTGAGTTCCAAGGCGAACCGATTATAACGCTCAACGAATTGATGGAAGAATTCTATGACCAGGTTGGATTATTGATCGAACTGAAAAATCCGCAGTCCTATCCGGGGATAGAAGAAAAGGTCGTTTCACTATTGACGGATTACAATGATATTAGTTCAATCATCATCCAATCATTCGATGTCGATTCCATGAAGAAAATACATACTTTATTGCCGGAGGTTGACGTGGCAATCTTGGTCCATCCTTCCGAATCGTTATTATCTGCGAAGAAGCTAGATGAATTGACGTCATTCGCATCGTATATCAATTTCAACGTGTCCTTCTTAAGCAAAAAAATGGTGGATAATATTCATGAACGAGATAGTAAAGTTCTCGTCTGGTCGAAAAAAGATAAAAGGTTAGTGTCGAAAGCACAAAGATTCGGCGTTGACGGCATCATCTCGGACTTTTCAAAATGGCCGACAGAAGAACCGATCTACTTGGTACAGGAATAGATGGATGAGAAAAAGCCGAAAAGCGATTTTCGGCTTTTTTTCGTCTAGACTCCGGGCGCTAGCCGCTCGGGTCATAAGTCGGCTCAGCTACACGGCAAAAGACGCCGTTTCGCAGATCCGCCTTATGCCTGTCGCAGCTAGAGCTGTCACGAAGAACAGCTTTTGCGAGTAAAAGCGTAGCGTTACGAGCAGTTAGCGAGCGCCCTACGCTTTTGTTGTTTTTTATTCCCACCATTCAATTCCCACTTTTAGCGGAAATGATGGGAGAACTATAGTATGATGGACGGAATGGAGACAATCTGAAATGAAGAGTAAATCGTTCTATACTGAAATTTATCCATCAATACTATTGAGAGGAACCGTGAAAGTTGATCATTAGCATTTTATATGAAGATAATCATTTGCTTGTTGTAGAGAAACCGGTCAATTTGCCCGTTCAGGGTGATGACAGCGGAGATGATGATCTTTTAACATTATTGAAAGCGGATTTGAAGGAGCGGCATCAGAAGCCGGGGAATGTCTATTTAGGTCTTGTGCATCGGTTGGACCGTCCGGTAGGCGGCGTCCTTGTATTCGCAAAAACGTCAAAGGCCGCGTCCCGACTTTCCGACGTACTGCGGAAAAGGGAAATGGAGAGGGAGTACTTGGCTGTTGTCAGGGGCAGCTTAAGTGATGCGGGCCAATTGGAGCATTATCTATGGAAGGACACGAAGAAAAACAAGGTCCATGCTGTTGACGCATCCCACCCGGGCGCAAAGAAAGCCATCCTCCATTATGAAACAATTGACAGGAAGGATGGCATGAGTCTGCTCGCAATCCGGCTCCATACAGGAAGGTCACATCAGATCCGGGTACAAATGGCAGCATCAGGCGCCCCGCTGTACGGAGATCAGAAATACGGTCAGCATGTGAATCGGCCTGGTCAGCAGATTGCTTTATGGGCACATACCCTTTCTTTCCCGCATCCGACGACGAAAGAGATACTTACCTTCACTTCCAATCCGCCAGCCGAGCATCCTTGGCATATTTGGAAACAGGTCGGCGCTGTATCATTGATGAAATAAAAGGAAGTTTGCCCCCGGTTGATTGACATCGAAATTCAGTACCCCTACACTTAGATAGAGAAAACATGTTGGAGGAAACTATGACAAACCATCCGTTTATCCCGATCATTGTAGGGACTGATATCAATGCATACAATATGGCAATATCTTTTCACGAGGCCTACGGAATCAATCCGATCCTCGTCGGGAAGGAGCCTTTATCTTTCACAAGTTTAAGTACGATCCCCGGGGCAATCGAGCTTAATCCGAACTTGGGGGAAAAGGACGAGTTCGTTCGCTTCTTAAAACAAGTTGCAGCAAAATATAAGACGCAAGGGAAAAAGATGCTGCTCATCGGAACAAATGATTTATATGTCCGCATGATTATCGAGAGCCGTGAAGCGCTCAAGCGGGATTTCGTATTCAATTATATTGACGAAGAATTAATGAATAATCTGCTTGTTAAGAAAAATTTCTACCAGCTTTGCGCAGAGCATGGAATTGATACACCAGCTACATATTTCCATTCATGTGAAACAGACGACAGTTTCGATGAAGAAGTCATGTTCCCTGTTATCATCAAACCAAGCAACGGCGTGCAATATTACAAGCACCCTTTTGAAGGCATGCAGAAAGTGTATAAAGTCGATTCTTATGAAGAAATCCAACAAGTCATCAAGACAATTAAGAACAGTGGTTATCGTGACGACTTGATCATCCAGGACTTCATCCCGGGCGACGATACATATATGTGGGATTCCGTTTTCTACATTAACAGCAAAGGCAAATCCGAGCTGATCACGTTCGGACAAGTCGTTTTGCAGGAGCATACCGTGACAGCGATCGGCAATTATACAGCGGTCATCACCCGGTATAATGAAGAGATGATGCTGAAACTTAAAGGGTTCTTAGAGGCGCTGGACTACGTCGGCTACGCGAACTTCGATTTGAAATACGATCATCGCGACAAAAAGTTCAAAGTGTTCGAAGTGAATATCCGACAAGGACGTTCAAGTTATTACATCACTTCATGTGGGCATAACCTGGCGAAGAATTTTGTCGATGACCTCATTTATAGTGTCGAAAAGCCATTGACGCTATTGGACGAAAAGTTCCTATTCACTGTCGTTCCGAAAATCGTCCTGAGGAAATTTGTTGACAATGCCAAAGTACGTAAAGAAATTAATCAGCTGATAAGAGCAGGCAAATATGCCAATCCGTTGTTTTACAAGAGAGACAAAAGCTTCAAGAGGAAACTTTATCTTTTTATGAGACAAATCAATTACTACAGGAAGTATAGAAATAATAGATGGTCATGAAATCTCCCCGTTGCGTTTAGCGCATCGGGGATTTTTGGTTACTTCTTCATAGTTTACAGTTCCCGTGAAAGAGGAATAGATGATAGCTAACAATTTAGGAGGAATTAACACCATGAGAAAGCCAGAGAATCCCGTGATCGAGAACAAAAGGGATAAAATAATCGAAAGCCTTGTCGAAGAAGGCGTCTTTAAAATTAATGGAAAACAATTATATCAACTATCTTTATATGAGTTAATGAAACAGTATACTATGAAGGCAGAGTAAACTGACGTTGGGGGGATTTACTTGAAAGAAAAATTGGATGAAATGCGGCATGGATGGCTGGAAGAAGCGACTATCCAGCAAATGCAGGGAAGAATGGAGTCCGGTCATCTTACATCAGAAGAATTGACCGTCATGTATATGGATATAATTTCAAAGAAAGACTTAAATATAAATGCCATATTGGAACTGAATCCTCAAGCTCTCCAAATTGCCAGGTCGCTTGATGAGGAACGGCGCGGAGGCGTAGTACGTTCACTGTTACATGGCATCCCTGTGCTGTTGAAGGACAATATGGACACTGGAGACGGCATGCATACTAGCTGCGGGTCGTTGGCAATGAAAGACCATTATGCTGAAGAAGACGCATTTTTAGTGAAGAAACTCCGGGAAGCAGGCGCTGTCATTTTAGGCAAGACGAATATGACAGAATGGGCGAACTTCATGTCGGATAAAATGCGGAATGGATGGAGTTCTCGCGGCGGGCAAGTGAATAATCCTTATGGCCTTTTTGATGTGGGAGGATCGAGCTCCGGTGCCGCAGCTGCTGTTGCAGCCAATATGGCAGCAGTCTCCATCGGAACGGAAACAAGTGGATCCATCATCAATCCATCAGCGCAAAACGCGCTCGTCGGCATCAAACCAACTGTTGGATCAATCAGCAGAAGCGGCGTCATTCCGCTTTCATTCACCCAGGATACGCCAGGACCAATGGCGAGGACCGTGGAAGACGCGGCTATCACATTCGGTTTACTGGTAGGGTACGATGAAGACGATCCAGTGACTAAGGAAGCTGAACGTTTCAATGGAATCGATTGGCTTTCCTTGTGCGATACCGAAGCACTTAAGGGGAAAAGGATTGGAATCGCCCGATCGATTTTCGTCCGTGAGATTTCGGCGGAGAGGAAAGATAAGTTCGAAGAAGCTCTCCGTCGACTCGAATCATTAGGAGCCGAACTAGTCGATGATATCGACCTAGGGACGATGGAAGACGATCTGGGTTACGATGTCCTCCTGTATGAATTCAAAGCTGCATTGAATGGGTACCTTGGTAAAACCTCACCGATAAATCCGATTCGTACGTTATCCGATATTATCCAATTCAATAAGGAACAT
This sequence comes from Sporosarcina luteola, assembly GCF_023715245.1. Lineage (GTDB taxonomy): Bacteria > Bacillota > Bacilli > Bacillales_A > Planococcaceae > Sporosarcina > Sporosarcina luteola_C. The sequence goes on along the minus strand of NZ_JAMBNV010000004.1, from coordinate 48,298 downwards.
CCGGAAGAGACGTTGAAGTTCGGACAAGTGATGCTGGAAAAAGTGGATCGGACGAGTGGTACTCTGACCGAGCCGGAATACATTGAAGCATTGTTGCGAAACCGTCATTTGGCGGGGGAATTGGCTCTCGATAGGGCTTTTGACGAGCATAATATCGATGTGCTCGTGTTCCCGCAGGATCATGGTTGCAGTTTCAGTGCAGCGGCAGGTTATCCGGCTGTTACCGTCCCATCGTCCTTCACTAAAGAAGGAGAACCTTTTTGCATTACGCTATGCGGCAAGGCGTTTTCCGAACCGGAACTGATTGGCTATGCATATGCATTTGAACAATCTGCGCGTGCAAGGAGAAAGCCCTGACTTGAAAGAAACTCGAATTCGGTCCATTATAAGATAAGGAATAGGGAAAGCAGGGATGAGAATGTCCTTCTTGGAAAAAATGGACGATACTATTAAGAAAAAGTGGAAGTTTGAAAGGGAAACACCGATTCAATCGCAAATGATCCCGGAATTGTTGAATGGACGGGATGTAGTCGCAGAATCACCGACAGGAACCGGGAAAACGCTTGCGTATGTCTTGCCTATCCTCCAACAGGTGGACGGTAAAAAGATGCAGACACAAGCGTTGATCATGGCTCCTTCACAGGAGTTGTCAATGCAGATCGTCAATGTCATCCGTGAATGGGTTGAAGGAACGGATATTACCGTTACCCAATTGATCGGCGGGGCGAACATGCAACGGCAGATTGACCGTTTGAAGAAGAAGCCGACCATCGTTGTCGGAACTCCGGGCCGACTCGTCGAACTCGTGAAAGCGAAACGGTTAAAAATGCATGATATCCGTTATATCGTACTGGATGAAGGTGATCAGCTATTATCACGGGATTACCGCGTCATCGTGAAAGATTTGATTGAAGCGGCAAATCCCGAACGGCAAGTTGCCGTCGTCTCCGCAACAATTACGGATGAAATTGAACTTGTCGCGAAAAAGCTGATGAATGATCCGATCCGGCTACATGTCTCTGTCGAAGATATGCCGTTGTCGGGCAAAGTGGTCCATTCCTTTGTCAAGATGGAAGCGCGGGATAAAACAGACTTTCTGCGTGGTTTTTCCCATCTGCCAATAAGGGCACTTGCGTTTATGAATAATGTCGATCAGCTTCGCATGAAGGAAATGAAGCTGCAATATAATGAGGCGCGAGTTGCGGTCCTATATTCTTCAATGACGAAATTCGAAAGGCAGGAGACGTTGGAAAACTTCCGGAAAGGCGAGATCCGGATTTTAATAGCAACGGACTTAGCCGCTAGAGGATTGGATATACAAGGACTGACCCATGTCATCCACGTCGATGTCCCTCATACGGTCGAACAATATCTACATCGTTCAGGACGGACAGGACGTGCAGGCGAGGACGGAGAAGTACTCACGTTGCTATCGTATCCTGAAGAACGGACATACAGGAAGCTTTCAAAAGGATTCAAGCCTGTCCAAAAGGTCTGGTACAAAGGGAAGTTGACCGAAGGGAATTCGAAGACGGTGGGCAGTCAGAAAGAAGTAAATAAACCGAAGAAGAAATAAGGCAGGGGCTGTCCAGAAAGTTTGTTTTTACTGACTTTCTGGACAGCCCTATTTCGTCAGTGGGAGTGATTATCAGCCCGGATAAGTGATCATAAAACTTGGTGAGTGATCATAAAACTTGGTGAGTGATCATAAATGCGGATAAGTGATCATAAAACTTGGTGAGTGATCATAAAGCCAGGTAAGTGATCATAAATCCGGATAAGTGATCATAAATCTTGGTGAGTGATCATAATTCCAGATAAGTGATCATAAAACTTGGTGAGTGATCATAAATCCGGACAAGTGATCATAAAACTTGGTGAGTGATCATAAATCCAGATAAGTGATTATAAAACTTGGCGAGTGATCATAAATCCGGGTAAGTGATCATAAATCTCGGTGAGTGATCATAAATCCGGACAAGTGATCATAAATCCAGAGAAGTGATCATATAACTCGGTAAGTGATCATAAAACCCAGCAAGTGATCATAATACTCAGCAAGTGATCATAAAGTGCCATCCCATGCAAAAGAGGCTGCCAGTAAGTCAATCCATCGACTTTCTGGACAGCCCCTTTTCTTATAACTGGGTAAGAATAATGGGTTCGTCCTTTGTGACAATAATTGTATGTTCAATTTGAGCGACGAGGGATTTATCCGGAGTCACGAACGTCCATCCGTCTCCAAGTTCAATGATATGCTCGGCTTTTTCGGAGATGAACGGCTCGACCGCCAACACCATGCCTTCTTTCATCAATGTTTTATCCCATGCGTCATAATAATTAAGAATATGCTGAGGTTCTTCGTGCAAAGATGTTCCGATTCCGTGCCCAGTCAAGTTCTTTATGACTTTCAGGCCGTTATCCTTCGCTTCCCGCTCGACTGCCTTCCCGATCTGGTTCAAACTTGAACCTGCTCTCACTTTTGTCATAGCACGGTCAAAAGCTTGTTTGGCCACGTCGCAAAGCAGTTGCTTCTTTTCATCAGATGTACCGACGACGAATGAAATGCCGGTATCGGCAAAGTATCCGCCAAATGACGCGGACACATCGATATTGACAAGGTCGCCGTCTTGAATCACACGTGAACCCGGAATGCCGTGGGCAACTTCATGATTGACACTGATGCATGTATAGCCCGGGAACTCATATTGGTCAATCGGTGCGGATACAGCTCCGCGCTCAGCAAGAAGTCGTCCTCCGAGTTCATCAATCTCTTTTGTCGTAACACCAGGAACAGTCGCCGCTTTCATCGCTTCCCGCACCTCTGCGACGATGCGACCGATCTTTTTCAAAGCATCGATCTCTTCGTTGTTCTTTACAATCATGATTTACAGGTCCCTTCTTTGAAACGTAATTTTCCATCTGATTATAACATAATTATTCAATCGTAAATAAACGTATGCCTATCCTAGTTGATTTTCAGTTTTTATTAAACCAGTTCTGGCTGAGGATTACTTTAAACTGGCTGATCATGATGATGGACCAGATTGGTAATGTTTAATTCGCTAACGAGGCCGTAAATCCATTAAAGGATTTATGTCCTTTTTTGTTGAATACTTAAAATAACGCAGTAGGTTAGTTTTACGAAGAAGATTTTTTTTGATTGCGTTGAATATGTTGATATATGTAAGTTGTTGCACGAAAGGGGTACCTTACTTCAAGTATGGGGATGGGGGTTGGTTTAATTGTACAATGGCTTTTACAGTAATTTTAGTTCAATTGTTGTTGCTTTGTTATGTTGGTGGATAGTGTTACTTTTCTTTCAAAGAATGGCATTCCGTTTAAATAATAGTTGGAAGAAAGATATCACTGTTACATTTATCCAAAGTGTATTTATAATAATCTTACTTCCAATACTCGCCAATTTCATTAGATGATGATAAATATGTTACTGCATTAACAACCGCTTCTTTACATGAAGGCTGGTGAGCTTCTTCGGAGGCTCTATTTTCGTGTTCAACATTAAGTTGGAAATAAGAGTTAGATTAAGACTAGAAGAATTAAAAAAAATACCTTGGAAGTAGTAATGCTGAGGACTTGGGGTCTAGGTTGGTATGGTACAGGAATACTCATCGTCAAACAATTCAAGGAGGCGATATATTGAAAAAATTGGCTTTCATTTTTATATTACTGGTCTTCTTATTAACCGCATGCCAAGCAAATGATCCCCATGGAATTACACTGGAAGAAGTGCTCTCTTCATTTGAAGAACAGCAATTGTCACTAATAAATAGCAAAGTAAATAAGGACCATATTTTTGGAATGAAACTTAATCGAATTAGACCTTCTGCTTATGATATAGATGGAAAATAGCTTTTAGTTTATATCTATGATTCAAATAACGAACGAGAAAAGGGTTGGGAAGATTGGCGTGAAAAAACAGCTAGTATGGATACGGTCGGATATAAAGTGTATGAGGTGAATAATGTGATGCTGTTTTACGTGTATGAAAAAGATCTAAATAGTGAAATAGAAAGTGAAATACAAAATGCGGTAAATGGATTAAGTCGTTAATCGATTTTCAACTAACGCTGCAGGTTAATTGAAGAAAAAGTATAAATGTCAAGACAATGAATTGTATGAATGAAATGAGGTACCAGCCAACCGTGAAATTAGGAATTGTCCTGGGATGTGGTACTACATTTTTCATTCAAACCTTCCTGGTATGGAATATTATGTTGATTGTTAATTAGAAGGGGATGCATATGAAAAGATCAAAAGGGATGAGATGTTTTGTATTCACATTTATATTCTTACTACTAGCACTATCAGCTTGTAATCCAAAACCTGAATTCAAATTGTATGATGGCAAACCATTGAGAATAGCAGTAGTTGGAGAACCGCCAGAAGTGGAAGAAGAGCAAATAAAGTTTGATCAAGTTTCCTTCGACGAATTAACTAGTGAATCAATCAGTTCTTATAATGCCGTCATTATTACAGAAGAAAAGCTTGTCGAAGCTTCAGAAAGCCAGTATGCAGATTTGTACTTACAGTCAACCATTCCATTCTTTTTCATTTCAGCAAACAGCCCTATTCCTTTTACGGTGAAAGAAGTAGAATATGATTCCAGTTGGGAGTGGACTTCGGGGAAAAGCTATGCTGTTGGCGTTCTGACGATACAAGAAGAAGATGAAGAGGTCGTAAAAAGTTGGGGATTTGGTTTATATAACAATGAAAAGAATGATAAACATATAAAAGCATTGTATGCAAGAATTTTTATGACAATAGAGGAACTACATCTTTAATAGAATCGGTTACTTGAAGATTGAACTGCTTTGAGGGTTCTATTTCTTGTTTACCTAAAGTTGCAGATGTTGTTTACTGTGTGTTCAACAATCAGGCCATGCAGTTTAATAAAAGCTTTGTGAGAAAGGGGACTATAACAATGAAAAGCTGGTCAGGTTCAGCAGGTATTTGTATCAATGAACATAAGGAAATACTAATGGTCAGAAGTTTTGGGTCTGAGAGATGGGCGGTTCCTTCTGGTGGTATTGAAGAAGGCGAGAGTCCTGAGGAATGTTGCATTCGGGAAGTTAAAGAAGAAACGGGATATGACGTGAAAGTCATCAAGAAATTAAAAGTTAAAGAAACAACCATTAATAATATAAAGGTAAAGACATATTATTTCAGGGTGGAAAAGATCGGCGAGAGCAGTGGAATTAATGATCCAGATCAAATTATTGTCGAATCCAATTGGAAATCCGTGTCTGATATAAAAACTATTAACCACGTCTATCCCGAAGATTTAGAGTTACTACTAGAACAATATAAACATATTGAACAATCGGTCGCGTTCGAATAAAAAGGACCCTAAACATGTCCTTTTTCAATAGTAATCAATAATGCCTCTTAACAGAGCCTGCAATAAGAATTACCTTCTCATGTCTTTACTGTTGCCATGCAGCTAAAAATGTAAGATATACTTCAATTATTGGAGTGGAGATCGGCGACCCCAGCGAACGCCGTTACGAAGAACGGCGTTTGCCGAGCAATGTTTTTTTCGACCCCTAGGGAGCAGGACCATATTTCACTCACTATGCCTTCCTTCGCTATCATTTCAATACTTTCACGCCGTGATAGACATTCCAGATGACGACGATAACAAACAGCAGTCCGTAGATGAGCATGAACAGGAAAGGGGCCAGTCCCCAAAAGTCGAATTGCCCTGTCAACATTGTGTACATCCTCGATTCATAGGAAATCATCGAAAACGTAAACAGGATGAAGCCGGCAATAAGGAGCACGACTGGAATAAGATGCGAGATAAGCGAACGTTTCGCATGCCCTTTCACGTCATGATCATCCGTGACAAAAAAGACGATTGCAGGCAAGAGAAGCGGTGAAAAGAAGATGCTGAAATAACAGAGGGCTGATAATAGTTTATTATTGGTCATAGGCTTACCTCCCGCAATTCTAATAAGTAGTTTACAATTCATCTTGCTTATAAGTACTGTAACATATACAATGTATACGACAATTGAATTACATGACCACAAGGGGTGCCTATAAGGCTGAGATTGGATATTCGTCCTAACCCTTCGAACCTGTAAGTTCATACTTGCGTAGGGATGTGGATGGAAACTGACAACGATCGATGTCTCGGTTCTATCCGGGATGTCGTTTTTTTGTTGCGAAAAAGTTTTAAAGCTGTTTAGTAACCGTAACCATGATGGGCATGTTTCAAACGTATCCATATATGTGATACCCGGTCGAGGCAGAAAAAACGCTTTTTCATTCCGTATCCCTCCGACTAAAAAAGGGGGAATTACAATTGGATCGCAAAAGACTTCAGTTAATGTTGGAGGTTGCCATTCTAGGAGCTTTATCGTTTGTATTGGATAACTTGACGCTATTTAAAATGCCTCAAGGCGGGTCCGTCACCTTATCAATGTTGCCGATCATCTTGATGGCATATCGATGGGGAGTTTCTGGCGGTTTATTGACCGGATTGATATCGGGTCTCCTGCAAGCTGTTATAGGGGGCTATATCATCCACCCCGTGCAAGGCGCTTTAGATTATTTTGTCGCATACACGGTTGTTGGATTGGCGGCGTCCACACTCAGATGGCTGATTAATAGCAAAGCGGCTGGACGCAAAGGCTCGATGGCTGCAGCAATAATTGTCGGGACGGTGTTGGGCGGCCTTCTTCGGTACTTGGCCCACTTTATTGGCGGTATGGTGTTTTTCGCTGAATATGCCGGAGACCAGCCGGCTTGGTTGTACTCCTTGGTATACAATGGATCCTATATGATTCCATCCATCATATTGTGTGCAATCGTAGCAGTTGTTCTTTTCACATCCGCGCCTAGACTTATTCAAAGAACATAAAAATAGCAGGGGCATGTGTCATCATGCTCCTGCTATTTTTTAATGCGTACGTCTGCCTGAAAACAGGAAGATGCATGCTATGATGACTGCTGATAAAAAGATGGCAGCTGCGGATATGAACAGCTCCTCCGTCCCGTTTTTAACGGCAATGCCGATAAACGCCCAAACAAAAACGAGATTCATCACATAATCCTTGTAGTGGTACATAAAATGTAAAGCGAAAGCCGTGGAAATCGTTAAAAAGATGACGGCCCATAAAGGATCACTTAACCCGAACCCAGTCCAACCATGGATCATTAGAAGATAACTGAAGTTCGAGATGGTCGTAATGAAAATCCACCCAGTGAGCAGGCTAAATGGCACTCTGCCAAGCAATCGGTTTTCCCGTTTCGGGAAGGTACCATATAAAGTGAGCAACACAATGAGAAGAACTATTTTCGTAATGACGGTTCCGGTGAACAACCCGAAGTGCCAAAGGACAATCCAAGCAATATGGAGAAGACAACTTAATACGAAAAGGTAAGTGAAGCGGTTTCGATGTGCGGAGCTCATCTCGTGGCAAGTCTTTTTGAAATTGAAAATCCAGAAAAAAAGCATGATATAGAGTAACCAACAGATGATCAATACATAGTCTGCCGGAATGAAAAGCAACGGCAGTCGATTTGTTATTTCGCTTGTTGTGTTTCCATTCAGTGAGTAAAAGCTTGCGGTTATATTCAATAGTATGACTGTACATAGCGACAGGGTCATAAGAAGTATTCTAGACATAGTACATCCTCCCTCAGAACAGTATACATAGGAATGGGGGACTGTGCGAAGGAAAGTATGAAGTTTCCGTCACAAATCCATTATTTCGAATGCCGAAGATTCATGGTATAATAAAAACATGATTTAATTACAATTTTCCGAATGATTAGGGGGACTACAATTGACTACGACAAAAACATATTCACAAGTATGGGATTTAGATGTATTTTTCAAAGGCGGCAGCGGTTCGGAGCAGCTTCGTACTCACCTTGATACGGTAAAAGAGCAAATCGGTGCATTGGAAAACCTTGCAATTGCCACGCAAACACCTACAACCGTGGAAGATGCGGATCAAATTCTTCATGTAATTGATGAAATCAAAAACACTGCGAAGAATCTTAGGGAAGCGGGAGCGGTCATTGGATGTTTCATCGCCGCGAATACGAAAGATAAAAAAGCGCTTCTTCTCCAAGCTGAAGTTTCCTCGTTAGGAGCGAGGTTCCAGCCAGCCATTTTGAAGATCAAACTAGCAATTGCTAAGACTAAAGAAACTGTTTGGAAAGACTTGTTGGCGACCGAGCAACTATCCCAATTCGATTTTATTCTACAAGAATGGCGCGAAGAAGTTCAATTGAAACTGTCCGAGGAGGAAGAAAACCTTATCACTGCACTAAGTGTCGATGGGTACCAAGGGTGGGGCCAATTATATGATCAGCTTGTCGGGGACATTACGATTGAAATGACAATTGATGGGGAAGAGAAGAAGCTTTCCGTTGGCCAGGCGAATAATTTGAGCTCCCATGCAGATGTCGAAGTACGCAAGGAAGCGTTTAATAAACTTGAAGACGCATGGGGGGCGAAAGAGGATTTCTTTGCCTCAACATTGAACCACCTTGCAGGATTCCGCTTGGCTGTCTATAAGAAGCGTGGCTGGGATTCCGTTCTGAAAGAGCCTCTCATGCGGAATCGGATGAGCCAAGAGACGCTTGACGCAATGTGGGGGGCTATCAGTGACAATAAAGCCCCTTTTGTAGAATATCTGAAGCGAAAAGCCGAACTATTGGGAAATGAAAATATGAATTGGTATGATTTAGATGCACCTGTCACTTCATCCACGAAGGAAATGCCGTTCCAAGAAGGCGCTGAATTCATCTTGGAGCACTTCGGCAAGTTCGGTCCGGAACTCGAGTCATTTTCGAGGAAAGCATTTGAGGATAGCTGGATCGAAGCGGAAGACCGGGCGGATAAACGTCCGGGAGGATTCTGTACGGGCATGCCGGTTTCAGAACAATCCCGCATATTCATGACATATAGCGGCTCCATGTCCAATGTGGCGACGTTGGCACATGAACTGGGTCATGCGTTCCATTCATACGCATTGCGACCAGTCCATTATATGAACCGGCAATACGCAATGGGAGTTGCAGAGACGGCCTCCACTTTCGCTGAAATGATCGTCGCTGACGCTGCCGTCAAGTCGGCGGAAACAGAAGAGGAAAAACTAGCATTGCTTGAGGATAAAATCCAACGCAGTGTGGCATTCTTCATGAATATCCATGCACGCTTCCTGTTCGAGACGCGCTTTTACGAAGAAAGGAAAAATGGAGTGGTGCCTGCTACAAGATTAAATGAGTTGATGGCTGAAGCACAAAGAGAGGCATATGGAGGAGCTCTTGATACAGTTCATCCGCATTTCTGGGCTTCGAAGCTGCACTTTTATATTACGGGGACACCATTCTATAACTTCCCGTATACATTCGGATACCTGTTCTCATTGAGCATTTATGCGAAAGCCATTGAAGAAGGGGAATCGTTTGAACAGAAATATATGGCTCTCTTGCGCGACACGGCCGTCATGTCAGTCGAGGATCTTGCGATGAAGCATCTCGGTGAAGATATAACTAAAGAGGAATTCTGGGCAAAAGGTGTGGCGTTATGTGTGAAAGACGTAGAAGAATTTTTGAAAATAGCTTCCGAAGAAAGGTGAAGACGCATTGATTCTGCTTGAAGGGCGAACTTGTTATTTGCGTATATTGACAGAAGACGATGCAGCGATATTCACCCAGTTGCTCAAAGCAAATCGGGAATATTGGACGGTCTTTGAGCCTCGTCATGAATCGAGCTACTATACGGTTTCTGTCCAACGGGATAAGATAAGGGAATCCATTTATCAAATGAGAGATCGGCGCGAATATAATTTTGGGATTTTTGACGCCGAAACAAGCAGGTTGATCGGTCATATATCGTTATACAGTATTAAAAGGCTGCCTTTTTCAAGTGGTTTCGTCGGTTATTCAATCGACGAACGGGAAACAGGAAGAGGTCTTGCGACAGAAGCGGTAAGAATCGTTACGAAATTCGCATTCGAAACCGTCTCGCTGCATCGGGTGGAGGCGTTCGTCTCTCCCCGTAATGCCGGTTCGGTCAGAGTGCTGGAGAATGCCGGTTTTATCCGTGAAGGATTGCTGAGAAAACTTTTGTACATTAACGGTTGTTGGGAAGATCATTATATGTATGCCTGCTTGGCGGACGACTATTGAAAGGGTAAGGCCGCCTGGCGGAAACTAGCTATAAAACTTAAAAACCGATTCTTCTAATGAAGAATCGGTTTTTGTCTTATTCATGTCATTTCCGCACCTAGTGCAGTATGCTTTTGTCTATTTCCCGGGAAATCCGGTGTCAGTTTTCGTCGATTGCTTCATATCCGTCGACGATGATATCCAAAAGACCGGTGTCCGGGTGGGCGACGAGGCCGTGTACAGCCACTTTGCGGTCCATAAGTGGGTGATTCCGCACTTGGTCAACACTTCTTTTGACGCTATCTGTGACGTCATTGAAGCCGCGAAGCCAATCTTTCATATCGATGCCCGAGTATTGTAAGGTTTTAAACAGATTTTTGTCTACTCCACGATCAACCATCTTGTCTATGATCTGTTTGGTGTCGATTGAGCTCATGCCACAGTCGTGATGCCCGATAATATACACTTCATCGGCCTGCAATTCATATAGGGCGATTATGATGCTCCTCATGATCCCGCCAAAAGGATGAGTGACGATAGCGCCGGCGCTTTTGATGATCTTCGCATCGCCGTTACGTAAGTTCATCGCTTTTGGGAGAAGTTCTGTCAGCCTTGTGTCCATACAAGTCAAGATGACAATTTTCTTATCGGGGAATTTTGTAGTGGCATACTCTTCATATTTCTTCTCGTTTACAAATTCTTTATTGTACGCAAGGATTTCAGACAATAGTGTCATGATGAGGCCCCTCCATTTTTCAATTGGGATTTTAAGAGATGAAACATCTCTTTTTGTAAGATACATACAAACTATAGTAAGTAGTGTACAGAAAAAGAAAAGAGCTGCCAAGTGGCAACTCTTTGATTTATTTATTTTACTTCCGGTTTTGGATCGATTATTTCTGCATCGGCAGAATTGAGAGCCTTCCCGAGAAAATGCATTGTGAAAAATGCTGCTATACCAAGTACAATTGTGTAACCGATAACTGTAGTAAACATCAAGCCCATGATGAGACCCCTCCCTACAATAAATGTTAGTGTACATTCATTATACTACATTCCTGGAATAATTAAAGAGCAGATTCAATTCTATTACTAAAATGTGTCCGAAATCAGAATGCCCAGTTCCCATTGCGGAAGACAGGTTCGATCGTTCCATCCGCCAACTCTCCGTCAATATCCATTTCCTCCGAGCCGATCATGAAGTCGACATGTGTAATGCTCTGATTCAATCCACGTTCTTCCAACTCTTCCGTCGACATCGTTTTACCGCCTTCCAGACAGAAGGAATATGCACTGCCGATTGCAAGGTGATTGGATGCATTTTCGTCGAACAATGTATTGTAGAAGAGAAGTCCAGATTCGGAAATTGGCGATGCATGCGGAACTAGTGCGACTTCTCCGAGATGCTTGGCTCCTTCATCCGTATCGATCAGATGTTGGAGTACTTCTTCACCTTGGCCGGCTTTCACTTCTGTAATCCGTCCGTCCTTGAAAGTGATTGTAAAATCATCGATGATATTACCGCCGTAGCTGAGCGGCTTCGTGTTTTTGACGTATCCGTTCACGCCTGTCTTATGTGGGACTGTAAATACTTCCTCAGTTGGCATATTGGCCATGAACGCATTACCATCGACATTGACACTTCCGCCCCCAACCCAGAGATGCCCTTTTGGCAATTCAATCGTCAAGTCGGTACCAGGTGCTTTGTAGTGGAGTTTGGCATATGCTTTTTCAGTCAGATAATCGGCCTTTTCGATCAATGTACGGTCAAGTTCCTTCCAAGCTCCGACCGCATCTTCCTGATCTGCTCGAACAGCTTTGAAGATGGCTTCCCAGAGTGCCGGGACTTGTTCAGATTCATCCAGCTCGGGAAACACTTTTGCAGCCCATGCCTTTGAAGGAGCCGCGACGACTGACCAGCTGAAGCGGTCGGCCATCATCATCTTCCGGTAATTGCCGAGTGCTTTTCCGCTTGCCTTCTGGACGTCTGCAATACGGGAAGGGTCCACACCTTTTAACAGGTCAGGACTTTGAGACACGATGCTGACGAAAGCCGCTCCGCCTTCTGCTAATTTTTCGCGTTCCATCACTTTCCATTCCGGGAAATCCGAAAATGATTCGGCAGGGGCCTTTTTATAGCGAATTTTAATCAGTTCCTCGTCGGCCCAATCGACGATGACATGTCTAGCTCCGGCTGTATAAGCCTTGTCAGCCAGCATTCTGACTAGTGGGGCTGTTTCAATGGAAGCGCTAATAAAGAGCATCTGATCCTTTTGGATATTCGCCCCGACTTCTACGATCAGTTTTGCATAATTTTCCAACTTCTGTTCAAATGTCGACAACTAAACAACCTCCTTGGTCTGTATGTATTAATAGTACTAGAGTGTCAGAAAACAGGCAAAGGGAAAAATTCAAAAATACATAGTAATCAATACTGCCGGAATATGTGTACTATAGGTGACATTTCAATTTGAGATCATATTAATTATTCATGATTACTAAAGAAAGATAGGAATATGTCGAAATAAGAAGAAGTAGACTGTATGACATGGAGGTACTGATATGGATTTATCAACGGTTTTTGGACTTATCCTTGGAGCAGTGGCGCTTTTTGTCGGTATGGCGATGAAAGGCGTTACACCTGATAATCTGTTAAATATAGCCGCAATCCTCATTATTATTGTAGGGACTGCGGCAGCAGTGGTCATCGCATTTCCGATGAAGGAGATCAAACGGGTGCCCAAGCTGTTCGGCATCATTTTCAAAGAACAGCAGTTGACGGCCGATTCGGATTTAATCAAGATGTTTTCAAGTTGGGCGGATGTCGCTAGACGTGAAGGCTTATTATCTTTGGAAGCCAAGTCAGATGAAATTATTGATCCGTTTTTGAAAAATGGGCTTGGATTGGCAATCGACGGACAAAATGCCGATTACATCCGTGATGTACTTACCGAAGAGGTGGAAGCCATGGAGGATCGGCATTCGGCAGGTGCACTCATTTTCTCACAGGCCGGGACTTATGCGCCGACACTTGGTGTGTTAGGGGCTGTTGTCGGTTTGATAGCTGCGCTGAAGAACATGAATGACATCGATGCACTAGGACATGCCATCTCAGCGGCATTCATCGCGACGTTGCTGGGAATTTTCACAGGTTATGTACTTTGGCATCCATTTGCCAATAAGTTGCAACGGAAGTCGAAAGAGGAAGTGCGCCAGAAAATGATGATGATCGAAGGTATTCTTTCAGTCCTCGAAGGCGAGGCTCCACGGGTGATTGAACAGAAACTGGCGTCTTACTTGTCGATGGAAGAACGTCGGAAGCTCGCAGCTAAAAATACGAGCGACAAGGGGGCGGAACAGGTTGTCAAGGAGACGTAAGAGGAAGAATAAGGATGAAGGGCATATCGATGAATCTTGGCTATTACCTTATGCGGACCTTCTCACTTTGCTATTAGCAATGTTTATCGTCCTGTTCGCATCCAGCTCATTGGATGAAGCTAAGTTCAGTCAAATATCTTCCGTATTCAACCAGATATTTGACGGGGGTACAGGCGTGATGGACAATAGTGCACCAACGCCCGTTCCGATTCCGAAAGACAGTGCAGGGGAGGAAAATGAAAACTCCTCCTATTTGGAGGACCAGCAGTCCCTTGAGGAAATCCAAGATAAACTGGATGAATATATTGCAGTTCAAGAGCTTGAAAATCAATTCCAAACAAAATTGACTGAAGAAGGGCTGCTGATCACGATCAGGGACAGCATCCTGTTCGAGTCAGGAAAAGCGACGATAAAACCGCAGTATGCAACTTTGTCAAAAGACATTGCCAATCTGCTAGTATTTGAGAAGCCACGTCAAATTGTCATTACAGGGCACACAGATGATGTTCCGATCAATAGCGCGGAATTCCCGTCGAACTGGGAGCTTAGCATGATGCGTGCGATCAATTTCCTGAAGACGATTGTCAACAATGACAAATTGGACCCGCAGCTATTCAGTGTGAAGGGGTATGGTGAAAATAAGCCTGTCGCTTCAAATGACACGGTCGAAGGAAGAAGCAAGAACAGACGGGTTGAAGTTCTGATTCAGCCTCTCGTTTTAAAAGACGGAACGTCAGTTGAATAATCAATGCAAAAACGGGTGAAGGATTTCTTTCGCCTGTTTCTTTAAATGAAAAAGCCGATATGCCAGGTTTCCCTGACGTATCGGCTTTTCATTATTTGCGCAATGCCCCAAGTTCAGCTGCAATGGCTTGCATTTCATTCGGAGTGATCGTGTCCCTTTTCATGACCATCTCGTACATGTAAACCAAGTCCTCATACTGGGAAGTGCTGAAGTTTTCAGCTTTCATTGCATCCACATTGACCATTCGAAGTTTCTCTTTGATCTTTTCAATCATATACGTTACGTTTTCAGCTGTTGGTTGAGATAGATCCATAATGTAGTCCGCCCTTCATTAGCATCGGATTTAATCATTACATTAATCTTACTTGCTGTCAACCGGTGCTGGTTTCCCCATTTTTTCGGCTTCTTTTTCCTCTTCAATCTTCGCTTTGAATCGTTTTGTCTCCATTAGGATGATGCCTGACAATCCTAGAAGACCGATCAAGTTAGGAATCGCCATCAAACCGTTCAGTACGTCTGCAAGAAGCCAAACGATGTCAAGGGATACAAGAGATCCGACGATGATGAACGCTACAAAGGCAATACGGTAGCCCAATACTGCTCCGTTTGTAGGGAAAAGGTATTGGAAACATTTTTCTCCATAGTAGCCCCATCCGAGTATAGTGGACGTTGCGAAGAATACGATACCGATTGCGACGATGATTGGACCAGCATCCCCAAGGAATGTTCCAAATGCCTGGGCAGTCAAGGCGCCAGCATCAATCGATTTGTCTTGCCATTGACCTGACATGACGATTGTGACTCCAGTAATTGAACAGATGACAAGTGTGTCAAAGAAAACTTGCGTCATGGAAATGAGTGCTTGGCGTCCAGGCATATCTGTTCTTGCAGCCGCCGCCGCAATCGGTGCGGAACCGAGCCCAGCTTCGTTCGAGAAGAGTCCACGGGCAACCCCGAAACGGATAGCAGCCCCTATTGCGCCGCCTGCAGCAGCCTCTCCTGTAAATGCAAACTTAAAAATTGTAGCGAATGCTTCAGGAACTAAATTGATATTCATGACCATGATAATTGCACCGGCGATGAAGTAGAAGAGTGCCATGATCGGTACGAAGAATGCAGTAACTCGTCCGATTGATTTGATTCCTCCAAGGATGACGAGACCCCCGAAGATCAATAAGGCAATTCCAGTAACTAAATGCGGGACATTGAATGTGCTATTCATGACATCCGCGACTGCTTTCGATTGTGTACCGTTACCAATACCGAAAGCTGCTAGCGCTCCAAATATTGCAAATGCGACACCGAGCCATTTTTTCTTTAGACCGTGTTCCAGATAGTACATTGGTCCACCGGCCATTTCACCTTTGGAATCCTTAACGCGGTATTTGACTGCAAGGATAGCTTCCCCGTATTTTGTAGCCATTCCGAAGAAACCTGCGAGCCACATCCAGAAGACGGCTCCCGGACCGCCCATGTATACTGCAGTCGCGACACCGACGATATTACCGACACCTACTGTGGCGGCCATCGCGGTCATCAGCGCCTGGAACTGGGAAATATCACCCTCAGCTTTTTTATCATGCTTGCGGGAAAATACTTGTTTCAGTGAATATGGCAATAAACGAACTTGGATAAATCCGAGTCTTACAGTTAAAAAGATACCCGTTCCCACAAGTAGGACAAGCAGCGGCGGTCCCCATATAAATCCACTCGCCTTGTCCAAAAAGCCTGTGATTACATCCATCATACTACCCCCTGTTTTGTTTGTCTTTTTGATTCGGAATTACTTTTCAATCAAAAACATTCACCTCGTCTATCGACTCCCTCCCGTGAACACCATCTAATGCATTAGACTATTAAGAATATTGATAGTGTTATGGTTAATATGCCTTAACTGCTTCACATTAGTCAAGACTTTTTTATGGATTCGGAGTTATTGTTTGTTTTTTCATCCCGAGGGTATAATGATATATGCAAATTAGAATGATATTGGAGGGTATTACGTGGGAAACAGCAAATTTGGAAAATTTATCTTGTTAGGTGCAATAGTAGGCGGAGCTGTAAGCATGTTCGATAGAAGCACCCGTTACCAAGTGAAGAGAAAATCAAGCGCGATGATCGAGCGGGTAGGATATTATTCAAAGAATCCGGATGTACTGAAAGATAAGCTGCAACAACAGAAAGACAAGTACTTATCAATATACGAGCAATTTTCAGGTGATGCTGCGTATATTAAGAATCAGGTCGAAGAGCTAAAAACGCTAACTCCGCAAGTGAAAGACCTGGTTGTCGGCACGAAAGACGCCTTTGTTGATTCGAAAGAGGAATACAAAGAGATTGTGAACGAGTCGAAAGAAGGTATGGAAGCAAAAAAGATATAAGCCCTGGAAGGAGTGAGTCGCATGTGAAGCATACAGACCGGTTACCTCCGAAGAAAGTTTCGTACCCATCCGAAGAAGACAAGAACGGGTTCATGGCGAATTCCAAAGTCATGAAATTCCTTGATGATGTAAAGGATGGAGATTTGGAAAAATTCGATGTCACGACGTCGAAGGGATTTTGGAAGGAGCTCCTCGTGAGAATCAAGATGGTGGATATCACCGGATTAGGTTCTCAGTTGGCCTTCTTTTTCCTGTTGTCCCTTTTTCCACTATTAATCTTCTTGATAACACTATTGCCATTCTTGAGCATCGATGAATCTCAGGTATACCTGTTCATAAGGGATTATGCGCCTGAGAGCGTTTATACACTTATCCATGACACACTCGAGGAAATTTTGAAAAACCGGAATGGGGGACTCTTATCAATTGGGGCCTTGGCAACGATATGGTCTGCATCCAAAGGAATGAACGCTCTTACTAAGGCAATGAACCGGTCTTATCATGTAGAGGAAACAAGGTCGTTCCTTGTAGCGAGAGCAATGTCAGTCGTATTCACGGTCGCTCTAATTGCCGTATTAATTGTAGCCCTTCTGTTATCGGTATTCGGTCAACAGATCGGAACTCTGGCATTCTCCTACTTTGGAAATGAAGAAGGCTTCCTAAGGTTCTGGGGCAGCCTGCGATGGGTCATACCTCCAATTCTGATCTTCCTTGTATTTTCTGCACTTTACTGGGTCGTTCCAAATCTGAAGATCCGATTGAAAAGTGCGTTGCCCGGTGCGTTTTTTGCAACAGCGGGTTGGATATTGACTTCTCTGGCGTTCTCCTTTTACGTTGGGAACTTCGCCAATTACTCAAAGACGTATGGAAGCATCGGAGGAATAATCGTCCTCATGATGTGGCTCTATTTTTCCGCAATCATCTTAATGCTTGGCGGACAATTGAACGCGGTCATGACGGAACGGAAGCAAGCAAAAATTGCGAAAGAAAAGAGCAATGCAGTCGGTTGACATGCATTGCTCTTTTTGTCATTTATTCTACTTTATTCAACATCCGCAATCCATTCAAGATGACGAGGATCGTACTTCCCTCATGGCCGATGACGCCTAACGGCAGATCTACGACTTGCATGAAATTGGAGATGATCAGAATAGCGATGACCGCGACGGAAAAGAAAACGTTTTGTTTCACAATTCGGTTCAACTTTTTAGAAACCTTTACCGCGTATGAAATGCGTGCCAGATCGTTTTGCATGAGGACGACATCTGCCGTTTCCAATGCAACGTCGGTGCCTTCACCCATCGCTATGCCGGATGTGGCTGTCGCCAAAGCGGGAGCGTCATTGATGCCGTCTCCTACCATCCCGACTTCTCCATGTTCCTTCAGAAGCTTCTTCAGTTCCTCTACTTTTGTTTCGGGCAGGCATTCTGCCACGTACCGGTCCAATCCTGCTTCATTGGCAATCGTTCTCGCAGTTTTTTCGTTGTCGCCTGTCAACATGATCGACTGTATTCCTAGATGTTTCAGATCTTTGATCGCACGGAATGCTTCAGGTCGCAGCGTATCTTTCAGTGCGATGACAGCGAGAATCCCTTTCGCATCTTTCATAGAAACGACTGTCTTTCCTTCATTTGAAAGGTCATGGACAATTCCGTCATGAAATTCATCAATCAATTTCGTCCCGACAAATTTCGGATTACCGACGAGGATTTCACCGGATTTGCTGAATGCACGTATTCCATATCCAGGAACGTCCTCGATTTGTGGACTCACTAACTGGGAAACCCCTCGCTCTTCGGCATATTTTACGATGGCGACTGCGAGTGGATGATTCGATTGTGCTTCTATGCTTGAAAGAAGGGCGAGAGTTTGGTCGGAATCCGCGTTTTCACGAATGATAAAATCGGTCACGACCGGCTTCCCGGCAGTCAATGTACCGGTTTTGTCGAAAGCGATTGCTTTCAATGAACCGAGATGCTCCAAATGGATTCCGCCTTTAAACAGGACACCTCTTTTTGCACCGTTTGAAACGGCAGCTAACGTTGCAGGCATGATTGATGCGACGAGCGCGCAAGGGGAGGCGACGACCAACAGGACAATGGCCCGGTAAAATGTCGTCGTCCAATCCCAGGCGAATAGATAATGTGGTAAAAACATCATAATGATGACCGTGATAATGACGACTTTCACGTATGTGCCTTCAAATTTTTCGATGAATTGCTGGGAAGGTGACTTTTCACTTTGTGCATTTTGGACAAGCGTGATGATTTTCTGGAACAATGTTTCCGAACTTGGCTTCGTCATTTCGACTTGAATGGCTCCACTTATATTGACGGTGCCTGCGAACAATTCATCATCCTTTGCTTTCGTGACAGGTACCGATTCGCCATTAATGGCGGACATATCGACGGAAGTCGCCCCTTGGATGATAACGCCATCGACCGGAATCCGCTCTCCCGGTTTTACAAGGATACGTGAGCCGACAGATAGGGAATCGGTAGCCACACTGACAGTTGATCCGTCTTCCTGGATGAGCCATGCTACCTCAGGCTGAAGTTCCATTAAAGAGGAGATTTCCTTATGGCTTTTATTCAGAGTATACGTTTCTAAGGCTCCACTAATTGCGAAAATGAAAATCAGGATGGCTCCTTCAGCCCAATAACCGATGATGGCTGATCCGATTGCTGCCAATACCATCAGCATCTCTACATTTAACTGCTTATCGGCAATTGTTTCCTCAATACCTTCTTTCGCTTTTGCAAAGCCGCCAATTAGAAAGGCGATACCATATAAGGAAATGGATATCGTTGAAGATCCATCTTTTCCAATCAGCCAAGCCGCCAAAATCAAAATTCCCGAAACGATTGCTGCGACAAGTTCCAAATGAGTGGTCCAATGAGCCGGGCTTTGCATTGAGTCATTCGCTTGTGTTGTCATTTACTAACCTCCCATTGAGAATGAATTTCATCTTCATGTATTTGGTACAAGTTTAAAGTTTAGTATTGGCAGTGCAATACAGGTTTTTTTAGATGAAGCGATAATGATTATGATATTATAATTATTATAATTAGTAGTATAGCATGTTCAGAGAAAATGCGAAACTCATAACTCCACATAAAAAAACGGCACATCAGTAAAGATGTGCCTACAGTCTCTTTTCTTTTAAAATAGAGATATAGCTACAATGTTGATTTGCGCTGCGAGCGGACGCTTTCCGCGGGCACGGCTTCAGCCAATCGAACAACGTAGGGTTCGATTTGCCGTATTTCTGCGTTCTTTGCAGAAATTAAGGCAGCCTATGCTCGCAACGCTTCGCTTGTGCTCGCAAAAGCCGTTCTTCGTAACGGCTTTCGCTCAGTCCAGGGTCTTCAGCTCGCGCTGTTCCTGCAGGAGTCGCCGCTCTCCGCTCCAATCAACGGTGTTTTCTATTAACTGAATGAGGTGATGGATATGATGACAAGGAATCAAATTAATGAACGCGAACAGTTGGAAATGCTGACCATAGAGCAGTTGGTTCCTCATGACCAGCTGGTGCGCAAACTGGATGCCACCCTTGATTTTTCCTTCATCTATCCATTAGTAAAGATTCTTATTGTCTTTGCCGATGCCAAAGAAAAGCATGGCATACGATGGACAACCCTCAGGGGACTTAATAAAATGTCCATGCAGGCGATGCTGACTTTTGCTGCCTTAAATCTTAAGAAGCTGGCCAGTTGGACGTGGAGAGCGCCGGCTATGGAGCTGAAATGATACCCCTGTCTTAAAGGATTTCCAGTTGATTGGAGTGCAGGGCGGCGACTCCTGGGGGATTAGCGCAGCGTGAAGACCCCGCAGGAAAAGCCGTAACGAAGAACGGCTTTTGCGACCAAAAGCGATAGCGTTGGGAGCACATCCGAGGAGGCTGAGGGCAAGCCCCCCGGAAAGCGTCCGCCCGGAACGGAAATCAACGTCGCGTCAGTCTAACGTTTTTGCATCAATGCGTCTTATAATACAAAAGGGATGGAAATCAATTCGATTTCCATCCCTTTTGTAGACACTCTGACGGCACATCAGTAACGATGTGCCGGGTTAAAGTCAATTAGCTAAAAACCTTTTCTTTGAATTGGGATAGTTTTTCAAGCGACGATTGATCTACGTCTGCGTGCAGGCTGTTTCCGTGTGAATCCATCGTGACGACGGCTGTAAAGTCCTCGACACGTAAATGCCACATCGCTTCCGGAATGCCGAATTGGAGAAGATCAACGCCTTCAACCGCTTTAATGCAGTCTGCATAATATTGTGCAGCTCCGCCGATTGCGTTCAAGTACACCCCGCCATGTTCCTGCAGAGCAGCAAGTGTTTTTGGTCCCATTCCGCCTTTTCCAATTACGGCACGGATTCCGAATTTCTTCATGATGTCACCTTGGTATGGCTCTTCACGAATAGATGTCGTCGGTCCCGCAGCTACGATATCGTATCCGCCGTCCTCATTTTTCAACACGACCGGTCCGCAATGGTAGATGATCTGGCCATCTAAGTCGACTGGTGCGTCATTCTCCGAAAGATGCTTATGGATTGCATCGCGTCCCGTATACATGCGGCCGCTGATTTTAACGACATCCCCGACTTTCAGGTCACGGATCTGCTCTTCGCTGATAGGGGCAGTCAGTTCGACGACGCGGGACGACTGTTTCACTTCGGCTTGTCCTTCATCTTGTTCGAATGAAAGCTTTTCACCTTCATTGTAATGCCAATTTGTAACGGAGCCTGTTGCCGGATCGAGATCTACAGCCATCCGGCGGTAAGCCCAGCAATTGTATGCGACGGAAACATAGAAGCTGGCCGGGATGCGGTGCATGACACCAATTTTACATCCTAGTAATGTTGCCTCGCCGCCGAAGCCCATTGTGCCGATGCCGAGTTTATTTGCAGACTCGAGTATATAAGATTCCAATTGTGCGAGCTCTGCGTTCGGATTTATATCATCCACCGCACGGAATAGTTGGTCTTTCGCTAGCTCATAGCCCGATGTCCGGTCGCCGCCGATGCCGACTCCGATGAAGCCCGCGGAACAGCCTTGCCCTTGCGCTTGATAAACGGAGTGGAGGATGCATTTGCGGATGCCGTCAAGATCTCGGCCCGCACGGCCTAAACCGTCCAACTCCGTCGGCAGGCTATATTGGATGTTTTTATTCTCACAGCCGCCGCCTTTAAGAATCAATTTCACTTCAATATGGTCGTTTTCCCACTGTTCGAATTTAATGACTGGAAGGCCTTCGCCGAGATTATCGCCACTGTTTTCTCCAGTTAATGAATCAACAGCATTAGGTCTCAGCTTGCCATCTATCGTTGCTTGAACGAGCGCTTTTTTGATGGCTGCCTTGATCTCCAATTGATTGACTCCAACTGGGGTTTTGATTTTAAATGTCGGCAATCCTGTGTCTTGGCAAATTGGAGAGAGTTTATCATCTGCCATATTAATATTCTTCGCTATTGTATCAAGGCTCATTGCAGCCCGAGTGCCTGCGTCTTCTTGTTCTCTGGCCGCCTTTACTGCACGACGGACATCCTTCGGAAGATTTGTGGACGTTTCGCAAATAAGGTCATACATACTTTTCTCAAGCTGTTCTATGTACATTCCCATTTCCCCCTAGAGCATCATTGATCTTTTTTTAGTTTATTCATCTGGTTTTCCAGTTCATCGACCAAACCGATAAGCTGATCGATATCATCGAGGTCTGTTGTTTCGGGTTCAATCGATTCAAGCTTCTCCAAAAATTGATGGAGACGATTTTTCAACTCGTTTACATGACTGTTGCTTTGCTTGTTGTCCAAGAAGTACACCTCTTTTCGTCATTGTAATCGTATACGAATTACAGGTTTTTTTCAATGAAGCAGAAGGTTGTCAATATAAAACGATAATTCTGCTAAACAAAATCTTTACAATAGAAAAACAACATGCTATACTACAAGTAATCAATTGGAAAAGGAGGCCGTAGTGTAGAGACGAATCGAATCCTTACGAAAAGGAGGGGATCCGTTAACGTTTGACGGCCCTAGCCGATAAACGCCTACGAATTATATGCAAAATGAAAGTGAAGGTTCCATTCATACGTAAAGGCCCAGCCGTATTCTGATATCAGATATGGACTGGGCCTTATTCATTTATTACAAAAATTCATATGTCTCGACAACTTCGATTGAATCGATGACCGATTGGAGCATTGAACAGTTCTTCGCTGTCAATTGCATGATCTTCTCCATCTGTTCGTCTTTAATCGTTTCCCTTTCAATGAGGAAGTGAAGATGAATCTTCTCCACACGGTTTGCGAACTCCTCATTCCGGACAACTTCTTTTACCTCAATACTGATATTTTTTGCTGGCATTCTTTTTCTTTCAAGGATTTTACGTAGAACGCCTCCGCTGCATACTGCAATGGATGAAACTAATAGCTGGTAGGGACGGAATCCATATTTGTCATTGGCGGAAATTTGCAGTTTGCCGAACGATGTTTCTGTTTCAAAACCATTTTCAGTCATATCGAATTTCATTCAAACCAATCCTCCTTATTCCACTTGTGCTACTATTGTATAGTAATTTCTCATAATTAAGGAGCGTATTGCTTATGCTTACTACATTATCCGCCCAACAGCGGCGGTTTTGGATACTTGTTATCATCGTTTCGATTTCAGGCTTTTCACAAGGCATGTTATTGCCGCTCATCTCAGCCATATTCGAGCGTGACGGGATATCAAGTGCATTGAATGGACTGAATGCAACTGGCTTATACATAGGTACGCTTCTCGTGTCGCCTTTCATGGAAGCGCCATTACGTAAATACGGATACAAACCTGTCATCGTACTTGGCGGCGTTCTCGTCTTTTCATCATTGCTCCTTTTCCCGTTATGGAAACATGTCGTTTTTTGGTTCATCTTGCGATTGTTCATCGGGATTGGAGATCACGCTCTTCATTTCTCAACACAGACGTGGATTACGAGTACATCGGAACAGCATAGATTGGGCAGGAATATCGCAATATACGGCTTGTCATTCAGCTTGGGCTTTGCCGTAGGTCCGCTCTTTGCGCCGCTCGTCACTATCCATGAAGGATTACCATTCATCGTCTCAGGCTTATTATGCATGTCTGCATGGCTGCTCGTCTTTAAATTGAAAAATGATTTTCCCGAAGTGATGAAGGGGAATGTGGAAGCGGGAAGTTTTGTAAAACGGTCTACAAGCACAATCGCCATTGCATGGATCGCTTTTTTAGGCCCGTTCGGGTATGGGTTCCTGGAATCTTCATTAAATGCGATGTACCCGGTGTATGCGTTGCGCAGTGGGATGGAGCTCACGTCCGTTTCCATGATCCTTGCCATATTTTCAATTGGAGGCATCGTTTCACAATTGCCGCTCGGTATACTTTCGGACAAGTTCGGAAGAAGCACGATCCTCCCGATGACATATGGGGGCGGGGCAGTCGCGTTCTGGGCTGCAAGCATGATGGGGAATTCAGTCCCATTCGTCATGGTGACTGTCTTCATCGCCGGCCTATTCGTCGGGTCCATCTTTTCACTTGGCATTTCCTATATGTCCGACCTGACTCCGAAGAACTTATTGCCGACCGGTAATTTGCTTTGCGGCATCTTTTTCAGCATCGGGAGTCTGACTGGTCCGTTTGCAGGCGGGCTCTTCCTTGAATTCGTCGAAGACGTCAGTTATTTGCTCATCATCTCCGTCCTGTTCGGGGTGTTGTTTATCATCTCGCTTTACGGTACGAGAAGAAAAAGCACTCTTACTTAAAGGCAGCTGAGATATACTAACGGATTCGGTTGATGTGGTAAAAACAATAAAAAACACAGTGTTCGGGGACGCAATTCATATGCAAATGAATTGTTGTCCCTGTTTTTGTGTTGCATCAACATCTAGAAGATTAGAATTAGCAACATCACATAAATTTATGTGCCTTAGTTAACTTCATTGTTAAACATTTGCTAATTGGATATTTAAAAGCTGGAAGACTTGAAATCTACGCTAAAATAAATTGAAGATTTCGAAATACTTGCATTCAACACAAACAGGGCAGGGTAATTGAAGAGTTGATTTTCCAAAGACAGGTGGAAACAATATGTTAATCACTAAGAATAATGGGTTTGGTTTTCTTGATTTTCTTGTAGTAGAAGAATATGAAATATATGATTATTATCGATTAGCTGGTTCATTTGCGGTAATAAAGTGTGATGAGAAATTTCTTTTATGCTATAACACTTGGAGAAAACAATGGGAATTGCCAGCGGGGAATAGGGAAGAAAACGAAACACCAAAGGAATGTGCAATCAGAGAACTTTACGAGGAAACTGGTCAAATTGTTTCAGATTTAGAATTTAAGGGTTTATTAAAAGTTAAAAACCTATCGAATGATGAAGTGAAATATAATCCAATATATTTTAATACTCTTGATGAACTCCAACCATTTCAAGAAAATAGTGAGACATCTGTAATAAAGTTATGGAATCTAAAGGAACTGGTTGGATATGTAGATGAGGTAGACATTAAAATATTTGACTATATTAAATAGAATTTTGCTTTGGTTCTTGGTAAACGAACGGGTGCTTTACCTGAAGATTGTTGAGTTGTCTAGACCGTTCTATTTTCTAATTCAACTAATGGAGGTTAGTTGAAGGGCGCTGTTTATCTTAAAATTTACACATTGCTACGGAGGGACTTATGAAAATTCACTATTATTTAGGTTGGTTTAATAATTTATTTCCAGAGAATCTGGGTAGGGTGTTACAGGAGGATATAACTGATAGAAAATCGCTTGCCATGATTAGCTCGAATCCATCTATTTTTGAAGATGATGGTGCTACTGAACGGTCGTGGCTCAATCAGGCTGGCATTATGTTTGATGAGTATCATTTAATTAATTACCGCGTACAGAAGGAAGATGCCCAATCGATAATTCAAAATGCTTCCGTCATTTTCTTGTTGGGTGGCAATATTCTTAATCAAAATAGTTTTTTGATGGAATATGAATTATCGGATTCGATTAAAGATAGCAACGCCGTTGTGATGGGAGCAAGCGCTGGAGCAATTAACATGTCCGCTAAATTTTTATGCTCGAAAAACTTTGGAGATGAAGTTAAAATGAGCTCTGTTTACGATGGAATCGGTCTTGACAATTTTTCCATCCTGTCTCATTTTGATCTTGAAAATAACATGGCTTTGGTTCAAAGCGAACTATCTCAACTATCGGAAGAAATAGATATTTATGCGTCGAATAAAGATTGCGCTGTACGTGTAAAAGGAGACAAAATCGACGTTTTTGGCAATGTTTTTTTAATTTCCGATTCAAAAATTCGGAAATTGGATGAGATACTCAGCCGAAGTGAATGGCTATGACTTAATTGAATTAATTTCGTTAATTTAGTGATGGAGGGCCAGATTGTGGAAGACTTTCTTCAAAGTCTAAGAACTATGTTAATGGATGCAATATATATTGTGTTGGGTCGTACTTTAACTAGGGGGTGTAAAAATGGATTCGCTACTTTGGATAACTGTTGGTTTCATTGTGATCGGATTTGTTGTTCTCGTTTTTATGAAAAAAAGTATGGAAAGGAAGCTGGCTTTAATAATAGAAAAAGAGGAAAGTATGGAGAGTGAACAGACTTCAACTAAACCTATTGTTTGGTGGATATGGGGAGCCGTTCTTTGGGGAATAGTAAGCATCTTTTTAACCGTATGGTCTTTTTCTGTTTATACGTAAAAGGGATTTTGGAGACGGAGAAATTCATTTTTATGAAAGACTGTATTTATACAATCGGGCACGAGCGCAGGAAATGTGTCTCTTTTTTTTTCGGGTGTTGTAGTTAACCTCAGTAAATGAAACTTTTTCATTCAATTGGCTGTAGTACTATATAATCGCCAAAATTGAATGAGGAGGGGTATCTTGAGGTATTTGAAGCTTTTAATAATCCTGGTTGCTATTTCAACGGTATTCATAACGGCTTGTAATCCTGGAGAGGAGGGGGGAGAAGAAAGGAAGGAAAAGAATATTGAGCAAGGCGTCAAACTGTTGAAGCCAAAGGAATTACCCGATGCTTTTCTAAACGGGGACTATGAGAAGGTGTACAGTCAGACGAGCAAAACGTTTCAGGATCAAGTTAGCTTGAAACAGTTCCGTAAGTCAGGTGAAAAATTTAATAAAGGTGTTACAACATATATATTACAATCTGAAAATCCTTATGGTAATGGTGCCAAGCAATATAGTTGGATAGATGAAAGTGGTTCTAAAGGAATGATGGCAATCGTTGGGGAGGATGATAATTTCCACATATTGCAGATGAAGCCACTCGATGCGTATCCGGAAACTGACAACATATATACGGAAACAGTATTTGATTTTCCTTTTCAGGATAAGTGGTTTGTGTTGTGGGGAGGTACAAACAGTCTGCTTAATTACCATTATGAATTTGAAAACCAGCGCTATGCTTACGACTTTTTGATAAGGAATGACTACAGCACGTACGAAGGGGATCCTACCTTAAATGAAAGCTATTTTGCATTCGGCAAGGAATACTTGGCTCCGGCTGATGGAATAGTTGTGAAAGTAGAAAATGGTGTAGAAGATAGTAACCCAGTTGGTAAAATGAATCGGGAGCAACCTTTCGGGAATTATGTCATCCTTGATCATGGCAATGAGGAATTCAGTTATCTCGTTCACTTTAAGTATCAATCGGTAGTAGTAGAGGAGGGGGATAAGGTCAAGAAGGGTGACCTACTCGGACTAGTTGGTAACTCAGGGAATTCCAGTGAACCGCATATCCATTTTCATGTGGCTGATTCTCCGGACCCGACGAATTCAAAAAGCATCAATATTAGATTTGACAGGGAGGATAAATTTATCCAAGGGGATTTTGTAGAATAAGCAAAATCCATAAAAAGACCGCCTATTCCATATTCGAATTGGCGGTCTCTATTGTGAGTTATACTGTGTTTCCTATTCGTCGAAAGGGATGCTTTCATTTCACCGCAAAATCGAATTCACATTTTCATATTCCATGACAAGATCGTCCAATGAACGGAATTCATATCCCGCTTTCTTGGCGTCGCGAATGAAATCCGGCAGTGCTTGTGCGTTATCGGGCGATACGGTATGCATAAGTATGACTGCTCCAGGATGAAGCTGATTCATCAGCTCATTATAGGCATAGTCGCGGCCGCGCGGTTTATTGGCATGCCAATCAATGAAAGCGACAGACCAGAACATGTGACGGTAGCCCAGCTCATTCCCTTTGCTTAATACAGCATCATTGAAAATCCCTTCAGGCGGCCTTGCATACACCGTCCGCTTTACCCCTGTCGTTTGATAAAGCAGCTCATCGAACTTTTTCCATTCCTCTTCCATTCTAGCTTCGGACAGATTCGCCATATTCGGATGCCCATAAGAATGATTTCCGATGATATGCCCATCCTTCACCATGCGTTGAACGAGGGGGGCGGCGCTTTTCAAATAATGTCCCGTCAGAAAGAATGTCGCTGGGACGTCTTCATTTTTCAATGCGTCCAAAATCTTTTCCGTATAGCCATTTTCATAGCCATTATCGAAGGTCAAATAGGCAATCTTTTCGTCAGGACTGCCTTTATATATAGCGCCATGCTTATCAAGCATTGATTCCAAAGCGGGTCCTGCATTCGGAGGGACGCCATTCGTCGCCTTTTTGAAACCCCAATGGAATTCTTCCGCTTTTGCTGCGAACGGATTGAACAAAATACCGACAACGATTATGAAGGCAGCCATAAGTATTCCAGGTCCATGTTCTTCAACCATAGATTGCACATCTCCTTTTTGAGTAGGATGTGCGGAAATAAAGGAACTATACGCTTCTACAATAGATTGTCCAGTGCCAAGGACAACACAGGGAAATCGAATTCAAAGCCGTCTGCCAAAAGCTTTTCAGGTGTCACATATTGACCTTCCAATACGAGAGAACTCTTTTTCCCGAGAGCCAGCTTCATGATCGGAGAAGGAGCGGGGAACCAATGCGGCCGATGTAGAGTGGCTCCGATCATCTTCCCGAAATCATCCATCCGGAGAGGGAACGGAGCGGTGACATTGACAGCGCCTTCAATTTGGCTGTTTTCCATAATGTGCAGAACCGCTCTTGCAACATCTCGCACATGAACCCAAGAAACCCATTGCTGTCCGGTTCCTACTTTACCGCCAACGTACATTTTATACGGCAGGACCATAAGCGGCAAAGCTCCTTCATCTTTCCAAAGGACGAGTCCGAATCGAGTATATACAGTCCTTATCCCAAAATCATTTAACGAAGCCGCCTTCTTCTCCCACTCACTCACTGTCTTACCGAGAAAGTCCGTAGCAACTTCAGCAGATTTCTCCGTATAAATGGCTGCTTCAGAAGCAGGGTATATTCCGATTGCACTGGCATTGATAAAGAGGGACGGTTTTTCATCCAACTCGCCAATGATCCGGATCAATTCATCCGTCGCTTCCATCCTGCTTTCATAAATCCGTTTCTGATGAGCCTCTGTCCAACGCCCATCATTAATTGAAACACCCGCAAGATTAATAAATACATCCACTGCGCCGATCTCATTCTCCGGACTAGCCCCATCTTGCAGCCAAAGCACATACTTCACTTGCTCGCTATCGTCTTTCTTCTTCCTTGAAAGAACAATGATTTCATGACCATTTTTCAAAAGTAAGTCTGTAATATGCCGTCCAATAAAACCCGAACCACCAGCAATAACAACTTTCATCTATATTCCCCCTTATTTCAATAAATAAGTATGTGAGAGATGTATTCCGGATTGGAGCGGAAGGCGGCGACTCCTGCGGGAACAGCACGAGCTGAAGACCCCGCAACGAAGCAAAGCGTAGTGAGGAGGCTGAAGCCGTGCCCGCGGAAAGCGTCCGCCTGAAGCGCAAATCCAGTTTGGAACTACAAAGCTGACCTCTTCGACCAGAACATGTATACTTATAGATAGCGAGGGAGGTCGACTAGATTTGCCTGTTATTACGAAAATAACACAACAAAAACGTGATAGCGAACGTTATAATATATTCCTTGACGAAACATATGCCTTCAGCGTCCATGAATCCGTTCTCGTTAAATTCGGACTTACAAAAGGAATGCAACTTGACGAATGGTCGATGGACGAAATCACATACGAAGACCAAATTGAAAAAGCATTCAACCGCGCACTCCACTACCTCTCCTTCAGAATGCGAAGCGAGTTTGAAGTGAAAAAGAAACTGAAAGACTTGGAATACGGGGAAGCAGTCATCCTCGAAGCAATCGTGAAATTAAGAAGGCTCGGATTCCTTGACGACGAAGCATTTTCCGAAGCATTGATGCGTACTCAAAAAAACGCTTCAAACAAAGGTCCAAAAGCGATCCAACAAGAATTGCAGAAAAAAGGGGTCGGGAAGGAGTTGCAGCAACAAGTGCTAGAAAGCTACTCAGAAGAAGAACAATTTGCAGTTGCAAAGAAATTAGCTGAAAAGGCGGCTAGGACGAACAGTTCAATCGCTCCAGCACAATTGAAGCAAAGAATCCAAAATGCGCTTGCCCGAAAAGGGTACTCCTTTGAGTTGATTAGAAGTGTTTTGGAAGAAATAGATTTCGGCAGGGATGAAGACGAGTGGGATTCGATCATCAGCTCTGTCGGTGAGAAGGCGTGGCGCCGTTATCAGTCGAAGTTTTCCGGATATGAATTAAGAAGACGGATAAAACAGGCGATGTACCAAAAGGGAATACCATTCGAACGAATAGACAGTTTCATCGAAAAAAAGGAGAACGAAGAAGATGGAGACTAAAAAATATAGTGAAATGAATGAACACGAGCTGCGGTCGGAAATCGGCAGTCTGATGGAAAAAGCGCGCAAGGCGGAGCAATTGGGTATGATCAATGAGTTCGCCGTCTATCAGCGCAAGGCGCTCATGGCGAAATCCTATATGATCGATCCTTCAACAATCGTTCCTGGTGAAATCTACAGGATCGAAGGCGACGAGGGCGTCTTTTTCCATGTTGACTATTTGAAAGGCCGTTTCGCTTGGGGATACCGTTTAGGCGGCGAACGTGCAGAAGAAGCGTTGCCGATCGCGATGCTGCAATCGGTTAAGACGGGTAAATAATAAGATCCATGCAAAAGCTTGCCGATTATATATTCGGCAAGCTTTCTCATGTCCTTTTCTACGTCTAGCTCCAGGAGCCCTACGCTTTTGTTTAGGAATTCGGAATGAAATTTAATTTTTTACGGAGCTTGTCCTCCGAGAAGATCCACCCTGTATACGAATTGATCACTTCCATATCTTCATTAATATGCGCAACAGCGACGAACGGATAATAGCTCTTGCTCCGATAACGCAAATCGATGAGACGGACTTCATACAAATGCCCGACATGCGAAACGGACCATCTGTATATTGGTGAGAACGATACGAAAGCCTGTATATTCTTATCTTCCATCGCCGCATCGATATAAGGCGTTTTCGGCATCGGCTCGCGTTCGAATCTGTCATATATATTGACGGAACGCCCGTATGCCCGTCCGACGTAGTGACAATTCTTATTGGATGCGGCAACTCTCCATTGGAAAAAATGCATCGTCGGCGCGATGAAAATATCATCAGCATCCGGAATTGTATTGCGGACAGCATGTTTCACTGCCGCTTTGACGGCGAAACGCAATAAATAATAGAAGAAAACAACTATATACATAAGCGAGAAGGTCAGGACAGGTTCAGCGCCGAACATCCATGCAATGATTGCGATAATATGCAACGCAAAAATGATCGGATCGAATGTATTGATGACCCCTATGGCGACCCATTGACTGGAAAATGGCCGTAACGCCTGTGTGCCGTAAGCGTTGAAGATATCTACAAAGACATGTAAAAAAACCGCTAAGAAAGTCCATGCCCACAGATGAAAGAATGCCGCCTCGGGGAAAATGAACGACAGCAAAACCGATATGATAAGCGGCCAAAGCAGGACTGCCGGCACGGAATGGGTAATTCCACGATGGTTCCGTATATAAACCGCATTATTCCTCAATTTAAGAACAGTATCAACATCGGGTATCAATGAGCCAGATACGACGCCCATAAATACCGCCGTCATCGTGACGGAATCTGAGGCTACGACTGGATCCGCCAGTGATAAACCGCAAATGGCGGCACCCATGACAATATGTGTTCCTGTATCCAAGAGATCACTCCTTTACATAGCCACTGAATTGGCAGTGAAGCGTAACACACGCAATCATAATTCTTTTATTAGTATATACCCTATTTTTCAGTAACGAAAAGCATATGCAAAACGGAGGTAATCATGCAACTCTTTGAACGGAAACTTGAAAGTGAATTCAGGAAGGCACTCATCACATGGTATTTGGAAGAAAAGAGGGATCTGCCATGGAGAAGGACGTCGAATCCTTATCATATATGGGTATCTGAAGTGATGCTTCAACAGACACGTGTAGAAACGGTCATCCCTTATTACGAACGGTTTATTGAGAAGTTTCCGACGCTTGCCGACTTGGCCAGTGCGAAGGAAGAAGATGTTTTGAAGTTGTGGGAAGGTCTCGGATATTATTCCCGCGCTAGGAATTTGCAATCAGGCGTGAAGGAAGTTGTAGAGGAGTATGGAAGCCGGATTCCCGAAAATCGAAAAGACATATCCCAGTTGAAAGGTGTCGGACCGTATACTGCCGGCGCTGTGCTCAGCATCGCATTCGGCGTTCCCGAGCATGCTGTCGATGGGAATGTTATGCGAGTATTATCCCGAATCTTATTAATCGAAGAGGATATCGCCATTCCGAAAACACGGAAGATATTCGAGGAAGTCGTTATGGCGTTAATTGACAAGGAAGATCCTTCATCGTTCAATCAAGGTCTGATGGAGCTTGGGGCGACGATATGTACACCCAGACCGAAATGCCTTCTGTGCCCGGTCCGCGATTTCTGTACAGCGTTCCACGAAGGAAAGCAGGAGGAACTTCCCGTAAAATCGAAAAAAGTGAAGACGAAGACAGTCCCTATTCTTTCAATCGCCATCCGGAATATCGATGGGAAATGGCTATTGAGGCAACGACCATCGAAAGGGCTCTTAGCAAATATGTGGGAGTTTCCGATGGTGGAAAATACATCTGGATCTATCGAAGAAATTGTTAAAGCCGAACTCGGCCTAGACGTTCGCTCGATTACACCATTGACTGATTTCAGACATGTCTTCTCTCATCTTACTTGGGAAGTGAAAAGTTATTTGGCAGTGACGGAGGATCGGGCTCCTGAAGGTTTCGAGTTTTTTTCGGAGGAAGAAGTGGAAGCATTGCCAAAGGCGGTACCCGTGATGAAAATTTGGGATGAAGTGAAAAATCCAATGATTACCTAAAAAAATCCCGGAATAAAAAAACGGGCTTTGAACATCATAGTGGTTACGGAGGTGAAAATCCATGACAAACAAAAATCGAAACAACTCTAACCAACAAACAACGCAAGCTTCGTTCACAAAACCAAACAAAGTCAAACAAGAAATCATGTCTGAAGAGTTTGGATCTGAAACAGACGTAAACGAAGTTCGCCAACAAAACCAACAATCGGAAATGAACAAAACAAACGTTTCCGGCGGAGCAGGAAGTTTCGGTAAACAGTCGAAATAATGGATGGACATCACCGGCCGGCAGCTAAAGCTGCCGGTTTTTTATATATCTGTATCGAAGGGTAAACGTTTCAATTTTGATCGGCCAATTGGTATAATGTACGAATATTAGGGTTTCCGACATTTAAAGGTGGTTTTACTGATGACAATACCGAAAGAAGGCGAAACGATACAGGTACATAGCTATAAGCATGATGGCAATATCCACCGTGTGTGGCAAGAGACAACCGTTTTGAAGGGGACGCGGAATATTGTGATCGGGGCGAACGAACGGACGCTTGTCACAGAAGCGGACGGCAGGACATGGCTGACAAGGGAGCCTTCAATCTGTTATTTCCATGCCGAACATTGGTTCAATATCATTTGCATGCTTCGCGAAGATGGGGTCTATTATTATGTGAATATGAGTTCACCCTTCGTATATGACCATCAAGCACTGAAATACATCGATTATGACCTTGATGTGAAAGTGTTTCCGGATATGAGTTATTTGATCCTGGATGAAGATGAATATGATGACCATAAAAAGAAGATGAAATATCCAGGTGTCATCGACCAAATACTGAAGCGAAATCTGGATAAACTTCTTATGTGGATCAAACAGCGCAAAGGGCCATTTGCACCGGACTTCATAGAAGTATGGACTTCCAGGTATCAGTTCTATAAACAGGTAAAGAAAAATGACCAATGAGAGCCTGTCTGCGTTCATGCAGTTGGGCTTTTTATTGTTTTAGGAGGATGAAAATGGGAGACAGTATAAAAAGATATATGAAATTTGTTAAGCCGTACAATTGGCAGATCGTCTTGACAATTTTAATCGGCATCGTGAAATTCGCAATTCCTTTATTCATTCCTTACCTTATTAAAATCGTCATCGACGATATTATCATGGCGGATACGTTGACAGATGCGGAAAAGACGAAGCAGCTTTTCTTATGGATGGGAGGAACCGTATTACTGTTTTTCATCATCCGGCCGCCTGTTGAATATTATCGACAATACTTCGCGCAATACGTCAGTAATAAAATCTTATACGATATCCGTGAAAACCTATATGGACATTTGCAAAGGCTCGGGCTGCGTTACTACTCGAATACGCGGGCGGGCGAGGTCATTTCACGCGTCATAAATGATGTCGAACAGACGAAGAACTTTGTCACAATCGGCTTGATGAATGTGTGGCTCGACTTAGCGACGATCATTATTGCGACATGCATCATGCTTACAATGGATGTTCCGTTGACGATCGTGACATTGCTTGCATTCCCTTTTTATGCATATAGTGTGAAGCACTTCTTCGGAAAGCTTCGGGACTTGACGAGAAAGCGTTCGCAAGCACTTGCCGATGTGCAAAGTTATTTGCACGAACGTGTCACAGGGATAAGCGTCATTAAAAGCTTTGCGCTTGAGGATACAGAACAAGAGCGTTTTGACCGAACGAACGGCAATTTCCTCGATAAGGCAATCGATCATACGAAATGGAATGCGAAAGCGTTCGCGGTCGTGAACACGATTACGGATGTCGCTCCATTGCTCGTCATTTCCTATGCGGGCTATCAGGTGATCAACGGTTCTCTATCCGTCGGCGTAATGGTCGCCTTCATTGCGTACATAGATCGTCTGTACAATCCGCTAAGAAGATTAGTCAATGCTTCGACATCACTGACGCAATCATTCGCTTCGATGGACCGGGTTTTTGAATTGATGGAAGAACCCTATGATATTAAAGATAAGAGCGGTGCAAAAGCATTGCCGCACATCGAAGGGGAAATCCAATTCGACCATGTCGATTTTTCGTATGGAGAAGATGAAGAGCCGGTGCTGCGTGACGTCAACTTTACGGTCAAGCCGGGTGAGACGGTCGCGCTAGTCGGTATGAGCGGCGGAGGGAAGTCGACGATTGTCAGTCTGATACCGCGGTTTTACGATGTGACAGAGGGATCGATCCGTATCGACGGCCATGATCTACGTGATATCCAATTGAAATCATTGCGTGACCAAATAGGGCTCGTCCTCCAAGACAGCATCCTCTTCAGCGATTCGGTAAAGAGCAATATTCTGATGGGGAATCCTGACGCATCGGACGAGGAAGTGATTGCCGCAGCTAAAGCCGCAAATGCGCATGACTTCATCGAATCGCTGCCAGAAGGGTACGATACGACTGTCGGGGAGCGAGGCGTGAAATTATCTGGCGGGCAAAAACAGCGGATAGCGATTGCACGTGTGTTTTTGAAAAATCCGCCGTTGCTCATTTTGGATGAAGCGACCTCCGCTTTGGATCTTGAAAGTGAAGCGCTCATCCAGGAATCCCTCGAACGGCTTGCCAGTGACAGGACAACCTTGATTGTCGCACATCGGCTATCGACCATCACCCATGCCGACAAGATATTTGTCATTGATCACGGAGAGTTGAAGGAAATCGGAAGCCATGAAGAACTCATGGCGAAACAAGGGATCTATTACAATCTGTTTCAAGTTCAATCGTTATAATCGTGAAGCTACCGGGAGAAGAACCGGTAGCTTTTTTTATTTTGCCATTCGGCAATCGCGACGAATGATGTCCCCCTTTGTCCTAAGATAGTTGCTCCGCGTTCTAAACCTAGTGGAAGTACTATGAAAATTGCATATTGCCTTTTTATTAATAGAAAGTATAATGGGTTTAATCGAATGTTTCAGAAAACACATAAAGCGAAAAGGTGATCTGATGAACAAAAGGAATAAAATTCTTGATGTAAAAGACTTGCAGACTACCTTTTTCACAGACTCCGGAAAAGTCCCGGCGGTTGATCATATCGATTTTCATCTCCGGGATGGCGAGATTTTAGGAATCGTAGGGGAATCAGGATGCGGAAAAAGTGTTACCTCCCTATCAATAATGGGGCTCGTACCTAGTCCGCCTGGAAAAATTGCAGGCGGGGAAATTGTGTACAACGGACGCGATCTAATCGGTTTATCAGAAAAAGAGATGAGACAGATCCGAGGTAATGACATAGCGATGATTTTTCAGGAGCCGATGACGTCTTTGAATCCTTTATTCACGATTGGCAACCAAATGGTCGAAGCAATCTTGATCCACGAAAAAGGCTGGTCTAAAAAGCAGGCGCAGGAAAGGGCCGTTGAGATGTTGAAGTTGGTCGGCCTGCCTCGTGCAGAAGCTTTGCTGAAAGATTATCCGCACCAATTGTCCGGTGGGATGCGGCAAAGGGTCATGATCGCGATGGCACTCGTCTGCAACCCGAAAATATTGATTGCGGATGAACCGACGACAGCTCTGGATGTGACGATCCAAGCGCAAATATTGAAATTGATGAAAGATTTGAATGTACGATTGGGGACTGCCATATTATTGATTACCCATGATCTTGGAGTTGTTGCGGAAACTTGTGAGCGGGTCATCGTCATGTATGCGGGGCAAATCATCGAAGAGGCCCCGACCAAACTCATTTTTGAAGATCCCCAGCATCCGTATACAAAGGGCCTGATTCAGTCAGTGCCGGATATGCGTGTTAAAAAGGATCGGCTTCATTCCATTCCAGGGAATGTGCCGAAGCCAGGTTCCATAACGAGCGGCTGCCGGTTCGCGGCACGGTGCGAATTTGCGTTTGACCGGTGCTATCAGGAAAACCCGGAGCTTTATGAAACTGCGGATGTCCATCAGACGAGATGTTTCCTATATAACGAAGGAAGGGTGAAGTCGGATGTCCACAACGCCTTTGTTGAAAGTTGAAAACCTGAAAAAGTACTTTCCCGTGAAAAAAGGGATGTTCGGAAAAACGGTCGGTTATGTGAAGGCTGTCGACGACGTCTCGTTTTTCGTTAATGAAGGGGAGACGCTTGGAATCGTCGGTGAAAGCGGTTGCGGAAAATCCACAACGGGGCGTGTGCTCATGCGCTTGCTGGAACCTACAGACGGACAAATCGAGTTTGACGGGAAAGACCTTGCGTCATTGAGTCATGAAGAGATGAGAAAAACACGCCGCGATATCCAGATGGTTTTCCAGGATCCTTATGCATCGTTGAATCCACGCCATACGATAGGCAAGATTTTGGAGGAGCCACTCATCGTCCATGGCGTTTCGGACGCAAAGGAAAGGAAGAAGAAGGTCCGCGAGTTTTTGGAAATCGTCGGATTGAATGCCTATCATGCGAAGCGCTATCCCCATCAATTCAGCGGGGGGCAAAGGCAACGAATCGGTATTGCACGCGCCTTAATGACGAATCCGAAACTGATCATAGCAGATGAGCCCGTTTCGGCGTTGGACGTTTCCATCCAAGCGCAAGTATTGAACTTGATGCAAGACCTTCAAAAGGAGTTCAACCTCACTTATATTTTCATCGCCCATGATCTCGGCGTCGTTCGGCATATTAGCGATCGTGTCGCTGTCATGTATTTAGGGAAGATGGTGGAGGTTGCGGATAGTGAACAGCTTTACGAAAAGCCGTTGCATCCATATACACAAGCGTTATTATCTGCTGTGCCCGTTCCGGATCCGGACTATCAGAAAGAACAGATCATCATAGAAGGAGACATCCCCAATCCTGCTGACCCGCCAACCGGGTGCACATTCCATACACGTTGTCCATTCAAGATGGACATTTGCACTAAAGTTTCACCGCAACTCACGGAACAAACTACCGGTCATTCTGTCGCCTGCCACCTATACGTGAGTCAGGTCGACGATGATATAAAACAATTGGAGGGGTCTCTATGAATAAAAAGAGAATGTGGTCAGCTGCGTTATTATTATTGCTAGTTCTGTCTACTGTACTCGCTGCCTGTGGCGGCGAAGGGAGCAGTGGAAGTACAAAGGATACATTAGTCTTCGGTCGCGGCGGCGACTCAACTTCGCTTGATCCGTCGAGGGTCACGGAAGGCGAAACGTTTAAAGTGACAGTCAATCTATACGAAACGCTGTTGAATTTCGGCAAGGAAGATACGACAATCCAGCCAGGCCTTGCAAAAGAATGGAACACGGATGACGGTTTGACGTACACATTCAAATTGCAGGAAGGCGTCAAATTCCATGATGGTACCGATTTCAATGCTGAAGCGGTCGTCAAGAACTTTGAGCGCTGGGCGAATGGGGATGCGGATAAATTCCCGTATTACAAATCCATGTTCGGCGGATTTAAAGACGATGAAGAGCACGTGATCGAGTCAGTCACAGCTGACGGAGATCACACGGTCATCATCAAGCTGAAACGGGCACAGGCTCCGTTCTTGAAAAACATTGCAATGAGCATGTTCGCAATTGCAAGCCCGACAGCATTCGAAAAAGGCGATGACCAATTTGAAAGGAATCCTGTCGGTACGGGCCCATTCAAGTTTGTTAACTGGAAACCGAATGAATCGATCACGATTGAAAAATTCGATGAGTATTGGCAAAAAGGATTGCCGAAATTGGATAAAGTCATTTTCCGATCCTACCCGGACAACTCCGCACGTTTGAATGCACTTATTGCCGGGGAAATCGATCTTGCGGACGGCATCAATCCTGCTGACGGTGAAAAGATCGAAGGGAATGCCGATCTGCAATTGATTGAACGTCCGTCGATGAACGTCGGGTATCTTGGGTTAACGGTGACTCGCCCTCCTTTCGATAAGAAAGAAGTGCGTCAGGCGATGAACTATGCAATCGATAAGAAGACAATCATTGAATCATTCTTCGAAGGAAGGGCGAACAGCGCGAAAAACCCGATGCCGCCTTCCATTTCAGGCTATAACGATGACATTGAAGAGTATGAATACAACCCTGAAAAAGCGAAAGAACTTTTAGCGAAAGCAGGCTATCCAGACGGCTTCGAAATGGAACTATGGGCTATGCCTGTTCCGCGTCCGTACATGCCAGATGGAGCAAAAGTTGCTGAGGTCATTCAAAGCAATTTAGCTGAAATTGGAGTCAAGGCGAAAATCGTATCCTTTGAGTGGCCGACGTATCTCGATAAAGCGAGCAAAGGGGAAGCGGATGCTTTCATGCTTGGCTGGACAGGAGATAACGGTGATGCCGACAACTTCCTATATGTTTTACTAGATGAAGATAATATTGGCAGCAACAACTATACGTACTTCAAAAACGATGAAATGCATAAACTATTCATCGATGCGCAAACGGAAGTGGATGAGGATAAACGAATCGAGCTTTATAAGAAAGCACAAGAGATCATCCATGAAGAGGCGCCTTGGGTACCAATTGCGCACTCTACACCACTTCTCGCGGCATCTAAGGATTTAACTGGATTCGTTCCGCATCCGACAGGATCAGATCTATTATCGAACGTAGAATTCAAATAATGGAACCGCTTTTCACGTTGCGTTGACCAGTAAGGGGGGAGTCGTTCGATTTCCCCCTTTTCCTATTGGAGTGGCAGTTGGGGAAGGTGAAGTTTGTCGGAATCCGAATGATTTTGGTGAGGTGAATGAAATGCTCAGTTACATCGGCAAAAGATTATTGCAGTTAATACCTGTTCTTCTTGGTATGGTTTTCATCGTTTTCATGATGGTCCGGGCGATTCCCGGAAACCCTGCCCAAGTCATTTTAGGGCAGCAGGCGTCGCCAGAGGCAATCGCAGCAATGAACGCGAGACTAGGGCTGGACCAACCGTGGTTTATTCAATTCTTCAAGTATTTAGGCGGGATTTTACAAGGCAATCTTGGGGAGTCCATGCGCACCCGGCTTCCAGTCGCCGATGAAATTTGGCCGCATCTGGCCGCAACGATGGAGCTCGCTTTCTTTGCAATGATAATCGCAATAATCGTAGGAGTAAACGCAGGCATCGTCTCGGCGTGGTTCCAAAATTCGTGGTTTGACTACATAGCGATGATTTTGGCGCTCGTTGGTGTTTCCATGCCGATCTTTTGGTTGGGGCTTTTAGGACAATGGGCATTTGCTATTGAATTCAGCTGGCTTCCTACAGCAGGGAGGGAGCAAGTAAGGGATCCCGTCCATGCGATCACCAATCTGTACATCATCGACACGATCATCCAAGGCCGATTCGATCAATTATATCAAGTGCTTCGCCATCTCATATTGCCCGGCATTGCATTGGCGACGATTCCGATGGCGATCATCGCGCGGATGACGCGCTCAAGCATGCTAGAGGTCATGCGTTCCGATTACATCCGAACTGCCCGTGCGAAGGGGCAGAAAATGTTTTGGGTCGTTTACAAGCATGCGTTCAAAAATGCAGTCATTCCCGTATTGACGATTATCGGTCTGCAAATGGGAATGCTGCTCGGCGGCGCCATTTTGACTGAAACAATCTTTGCGTGGCCGGGCATCGGGCGGTATATTTACGACGCCATCAACTTCCGGGATTATCCCGTCATTCAATCCGCTATTCTTGTTGTCGCCTTCATCTTCGTCATGATCAACTTGATTGTCGACTTACTTTATAGTCTGATCGATTCGAGGATTAAATATGACTGAGGAAGGGGGAATGCGGAATGTCTGAATTTACACCTAAAATGGATGGGATTGTGGAAGCGGAAATAGAGAGGACGACGGGCCCGTGGCGTGAGGCTTGGCGGAACTTCAGGAAGAGCAAGGTGGCGGTTGCCGGAATGGTCATCATCCTCTTTTTCGTGCTTCTAGCCATTTTCGGTCCTTTCATTGCAAAAGAAGGGATCAATCAGCAAATGCCTGCGGATAGGCTCCAACCGCCTTCAGCGGAATATTGGCTTGGAACGGATGATTTCGGCAGGGATATCCTGTCACGCATTATCCACGGAGCACGGATATCGCTTTCTGTCGGATTCCTATCAGTCATCGCCTCGGTCATCGTCGGCAGTTTCCTAGGAATTGTTGCCGGCTATTACGGCCGGTGGACGGACACGATCATATCAAGGATTTTTGATATTATGCTTGCATTTCCATCGATTCTGCTCGCTATTGCTATCGTTTCCGTTTTGGGGCCAGGGCTTGAAAATGCCTTGATTGCCATCGCGATCATCAACGTTCCGAATTTCGGGCGATTGATACGATCTAAAGTGCTGAGCATCAAGGAAGATGAATATATTATGGCGGCAAAGGCGATCGGAATGAAGGATGCCCGTATTTTATTCTCACACATCCTGCCGAATTCAATGGCACCCGTCATTGTACAAGGGACGCTGGCCGTTGCAACTGCCATCCTGGAAGCTGCAGCACTGGGCTTTCTCGGACTCGGTGCCCAGGCGCCGCAGCCCGAATGGGGGAAAATGCTCGCCGATTCGAAGTCGTATTTGCAGTCCGCCCCATGGACGATGATCTTCCCTGGGCTTTCCATCATGCTTACAGTGTTAGGTTTCAACTTGATGGGCGACGGCTTAAGGGATGCGCTCGATCCGAAAATGAAAAACTAAAAAAAACATCCTTGGGATTTTCCAAGGATGGTTTTTTAATAGATCTCGTTTTGCATTTCATTGCTAACTTCGTGTCCGTGCCTTCGTTGATTGGAAACGATTAGCCGGTCCAGATACTCCAACTGTTCTTCGTAATTCAATAAAGAGGATAGGACATGGAGGAGGTGGTAAGCGGTGAATTCTTCCTCTTCCTTTGTGATTGCAATTTCCTTCGCGAAAATATCCATCACTTCCTGACGTTGGATGAATTCCTCATTCAAACTATCCATCATCCGGTCCGCCTTCAATTTGCCTACAAATTTCAGATGGATCTGTTCATGATAAGTGAGCAATGCATCTAGCCGCTCCTGAATCATCATCCGGAAATGTTCCGGCAGGTTGATCAGTTCGTTTTCGTAGTTATGAAGCCTCGCCAGCACCTCATAACTGCTTTTTGATGTTGCAATCATCTGTCTGTATATGACAAGCTTTCGCGCCTTCGAGCGGGAGTTTTTCTTGAAATAGCTCCGTTCCTCTTTGTAAAGCGAATAGAGCAGATCGACATTCGAAAGGCGTTCCTTTATTTTCACCAACGATTTTTTCGTTGCAATATGTTCGGATGCCTGTCTGCCCGCAAGCCGTATCCATCTGATGATTTCGTCCTGCGCTTGGTGGATCGCCTGAAATAGCTTCGTTTCATACTTCGGGGGCATGAACAGCAAATTAACGACAAAGGCGGATAAAACCCCGATTACCATGGTGACGAATCGGAGCAGAGCGAAGGATAGAAATGCATCCCCTTTGATCTCCATGATGGCAATCATCGTCACTAAAGCTAAGGAAATTGATTTCTCCAGCCCCAACTTCAGCATGATTAAAATGATGATGACCGCCGCAAATCCAACAGTTACAATTTGATGTCCAAATACTAGCACGAAGGTGATGGCTGTAATGGCGCCGATCAGATTACCTTGGATCTGCTCAATTATAGTTAAATAAGATCGGTAAATGGATGGTTGAATCGCAAAGATGGCCGCAATTCCTGCAAAGACAGGATTCGGCAAGCTGAGCATCTCCGCCAGAAACAATGCGGCAACGATTGCTATACCCGTTTTGAAGATGCGGGCGCCAAGTTTCATATGATTATCCTTTCTACTAAAGGTATTTATGTTGTGTGCGGTTTCTTACTTGTTCATTTGGAGGGAAAGTTCTTTGAATGAACGGTCCACCGCCTCTAGTGTATGAGTGATGTCCTCCTCTTTATGAGCAATTGTCAGGAACCAAGCTTCATATTTAGATGGGGCGAGGTTGATGCCGTTTTTAAGCATCAGTTTAAAGAACTTAGCGAAAACTTCTCCATCTGTCTGTTCAGCCTGCTCATAGTTCTCTACTATAACATCAGTGAAGAATAAAGTCAGCGCACCGCCAAGACGATTGATTGTTAGTGTGATGCCGTGCTTTTCCGCCAATTGAAGGATGCCTTCTTCCAGCATTCCTCCCAGCCTGTCCATCTCTTCGTATACGCCGGGTTGCTGCAATACTTCTAGGCAAGCGATACCGGATAGCATGGAAGCGGGATTTCCAGCCATCGTCCCGGCTTGGTAGGCAGGGCCGAGGGGGGCAACGGTTTCCATGATTTCTTTTTTGCCGCCATATGCACCGATTGGCAAACCGCCGCCAATGATTTTACCGAAAGCAATTAAATCGGGAGTCGTTCCAA
The DNA here is from genome assembly GCF_023715245.1 of Sporosarcina luteola. Taxonomy (GTDB): domain Bacteria; phylum Bacillota; class Bacilli; order Bacillales_A; family Planococcaceae; genus Sporosarcina; species Sporosarcina luteola_C. Next base: position 4,932 of record NZ_JAMBNV010000004.1, on the reverse strand, counting down.
GCAGAGTTTGAGCACTGCCATAATGGAAACGGAATGCTGTGATCACTTCATCATAAACAATGAGTGCGCCTTTTTCCTTCGCAAGTTCATGGACAAGTGGAAGGAATCCTTCGTTCGGTTCGACGATGCCGAAATTCCCGACAATAGGTTCGACTAGCACACAGGCCAGTTGGTCTCCCCATTTTTCCATTGCTTCCTTATAAGCATCCGGATCATTGAATGGAATTGTGATGACTTCTTGAGCGATAGATGCTGGGACTCCCGCTGAATCGGGTGTTCCTAAAGTTGCCGGACCGGATCCTGCGGCTACAAGTACGAGGTCTGAATGGCCATGGTAGCAGCCTGCAAACTTCATCACTTTTGTCCTTCCGGTGAAGGCGCGGGCTACACGGATTGTCGTCATGACAGCTTCGGTTCCTGAATTGACGAACCGGACCTTGTCCATGGAAGGTATCGCTTCTTTCAGCATCTTAGCAAATTTGACTTCATGCCTCGTAGGAGTCCCGTATAAAACCCCGGTCGTTGCCGCCTTTGTAATCGCTTCTGTAATATGTGGATGAGCATGGCCTGTGATGATTGGACCATAAGCACCTAAGTAATCGATATATTTATTCCCGTCAACATCCCAGAAATAAGCGCCTTCCGCACGCTCCATCACTGTGGGCGCTCCACCGCCGACCGCTTTATAACCGCGGGAAGGGCTGTTTACGCCTCCGACGATATGTTCACATGCTTCTTGATAGATTTGTTCTGAATTAGTTCTGTTCATTTTAATTCCTCCGTTCAAATCGGTACACACTCTATTTTATACAAACTTGGGCCGTTACGCCAAAGAAATTGAAACTAGGCGGGTTGTCCGGTACGATTGTATAAAGAAAAAGTTGGAGGGATCGATATGGAAAAGTTGGAAGGTATGCAGGCGCCACAGTTTTCATTGCCGGACGAAAACGGTGAAATCGTTTCGCTAAGTAATTTTGAAGGGGAGAAGTATGTCATTCTTTACTTTTATCCGAAAGATGCCACTCCCGGTTGCACAACGCAGGCATGTGATTTCAGGGATGCGCATCAAAGCTTCAGTGATCTGAATGCTGTCATTCTTGGAGTGAGTCCTGATAATGAAGCATCACATCAACGGTTCATCGAAAAGCAAGGACTGCCGTTTTCGTTATTAGTGGATGAAAACCATGAAGCAGCTGAAGCTTACGGTGTATGGAAATTAAAGAAAATGTTCGGCAAGGAATATATGGGCATCGAGCGCTCCACGTTTCTGATCGACCCTACTGGAACTGTAGTGAAGGAATGGCGGAAAGTGAAAGTGAAGGGGCATATTGAAGAAGCGCTTGCGACATTGGAGCAATTGACGAAGAAGGCGTAAGGGGGAAATGGGATGAATGTTTTATTCACTTTCAAGATCAAGGATGAACAGATGGATAAATTGGAGTCGGATTTTCCCGCATTTCAATTTAGCTTCCATAAGAAGATTGATGAAGTTCCGCTCGATGAATTCGAAATCATCGTCACGTATGGAGAGGACATAACTATAGAGGTGCTAGATAGAGCGCCATCCCTTAAGTGGCTGATGGTTGCTTCCGCTGGGGTGGAAAAGATGCCGCTTGCAGCTATTGCAGAAAAAGGAATCATCGTTAGCAATGTACGTGGAATCCACAAAACACCGATGGCTGAAACGGCACTTGCTCATATACTGTCGCTAGGGCGGGCACTGCCTACAATAGCGGAGCAGCAAAAACGGAAAGAATGGAATACGAAACTACGCCAATCGGAATTGCGAAAGTCGACTGCGCTCATCCTCGGCCCAGGGGCGATTGGATCTGAAATCGGTCGTTTGCTTCAAGCGTTCGGAGTCCGGACAATCGGTTGCAATCACTCAGGGGATCCAGCTCAGTTCATGGACGAGACCATCCAATTCGAAGAGCTTGTAAACAAACTTCCGGAAGCTGATATTGTCGTATCCGTATTGCCTAGCACACCTAAAACGAAGGAATTGCTCAAGGATAGCCATTTCCAAGCGATGAAGGAGTCAGCAATATTCATGAATTTAGGCAGAGGCGACCTCGTAAAGGAATCGATTCTCGTGGATGCTTTGAAAAACGGAGAAATCGGGCACGCGGTGCTAGATGTATTTGAAAAGGAACCGTTGCCAATAGAAAGCGAGCTATGGTCTTTATCGAATGTAACCATTTCTCCGCATGTTTCCAGCCATTCCGGGAAATATATTGAGAGGGCGCTTGAGTTTTTCACGGAAAATCTGGAGAAGTGGCAAAAAGGGGATAGGAACTTAATCAATTTGATCGATACTGAAAAAGGGTATTGACCAGATGTCTTCTTTTCCAATGGAACAGCACTTTAGTTGACAAACATGCCTATTCTCAGTAAACTAATTATAATGATTATAAAGAAGTAATCTTTATGGATTGGAGTGTTGGCGATGTCTGAAGTGTTTTTGAAAGACGCGCTTGTCACATTGAAGGAAAGTGGTGTGCGTATTACACCGCAAAGGCATGCTATATTAGAGTTTCTCATTTCTTCCGAGACGCATCCTACTGCTGATGAAATATATAAAGCGTTAGAAGCCGATTTTCCAAATATGAGTGTTGCGACCGTATATAATAATCTGCGTGTTTTCCGGAATGCCGGGCTAGTAAAGGAACTCACTTATGGTGATTCGTCGAGCCGGTTCGATTTTGTTACACATGATCATTATCATATCATTTGTGATAATTGTGGAAAAATCGTCGACTTCCACCATCCCGGACTTGAAGAAGTTGAGCATCTTGCTTCCCATGTCACGGGATTCGAAGTGAATTCCCACCGACTCGAAGTATATGGAACATGTCCTGAATGTGCTGCAGGCGTCAATAAAGCAAAATAAGAAAACCGGTTCCGAGGTTAAAAGACGGAACCGGTTTTTTGTTATTTTTTTTCTGAAGCTTCTTTTTTACTTTCCGGACGGTTATACGCCACATCGAATTCCTTACCTTCCAAAGAAGGATCCAATGTAAGTGGCTCTCTGCAATGACCGCACATATCAACGCGTCCAAGCATTTTAGTCGCTTTGCCGCAATTCGGACAGACGATCTGCACAGCCCTCGTCGACAAGGTTCCGATCCAAGCATAAACGACCGTGCTGCCAAGAATCGCAAGGAGCCCTAGTACCATGAATATCAACATGATGATTTCATTCTTCCTGAAGAATATCCCGAGATACATAATGACGACCCCGATGAAAATCAGGGATAACGCAAATGACCGGATCCGATTTATTTTATTTTTATAAGGTTTCATCCATAATCCTCCTTAGAATGACTGTAATGAATGAGGAACATCTATAGAAACGATTTGAATGTTCCTCAATTAATATAGCACAAATTCCATACGCATCATATTTTACGAATTTTGAATGAAGGGTTTTTCAGAAGACGCGTCGAAAGAAATAAAAGTGGAGGTGTCATAATGGAACAGGTTCTTAGACCGATTTATCAAGAACGCGCAAGCTCGCCTGAAACGTTGGGTGTCATTCTTGTTGAAAAAAGGGGTGCAGGCGATCCGATAACAGACACGTTTGACGAAATCATGCTCATCATTACATCTAATGAAGAAACACCCATATATACAAAACACTATACGGATGGAACAGGGAAAGCAGCGATGCACGTCATCAGCGAAAAACAATTGAGGAAATGGCTTTTGCTCGGGACAAGAAGGAAAGTTGTCGACTGGTTGTTCTATGGGAAGATTTTCTTTGACCGCAACGAATTTGTTGAGAGCTTGAAAAACGAGTTGAAGGAGTATCCTTTCTATGGCCGTAAGATAAAGATGGGACTCGAGCTTTCCAGATTAGTGAGAGTGTATATGGAAGGAAAAATGTTTTTTGAGCAGCAAAACTATATGGATGCGTATCATCATGCGATTCAATCCCTTCATCATCTAGCCAGGCTGACTGTTATTGAAAAGGGATCATCTCCCGAAGTGACTGTATGGTCCCAAGTGAAAAAGATAGATCCGGCAATCTATAAACTCTATGAAGAACTAATCATGAGCGAAGAACCGATAGAGAAAAGGCTGGAGCTCTTATTCCTTGCAAGTGAATTCTTCATTCATAACCGGACGTTGGACGGAGCAAGGCATATCATGGATGTCATGTCGACGAAAGAGACGTGGACGATACAGGAGCTTCATGAGCATGAGGAGTTACGGATGTATTCAATTAACCTGGAAGTTCTCGTTGAGTTTTTAATTGAGAAAGGTTTCATTCAGATTGTGGAAAGTGAATCGAAAAATGAATATGTCTTTCATAGAGACTACCGTGTTGGTAATGAATACTGATGGGGAGATATAAAACTGTTGATTTGCGCTAAAGGCGGACGCTTTCCGGCGGGCGGTGAGCCAATCGAACAGCGAAGGGTTCGATTTGCCGTATTTCTGCGTTTTTTGCAGAAATTAAGGCATCCTTCAATATCCTGCTCCCTTAGGGTCGCAAAAAACATTGCTCGCAACGCTGCGCTTGTGCTCGCAAACGCCGTTCTTCGTAACGGCGTTCGCTTCAATCAACGGAACTTCCAAGTCAATTAAATCAAGTCCATTTCACCAATTTAGTGTTTTATATAGTTTTTTTGCTTTTGGTGTTGACATATGAAAGTAGCCCATGCTAATATAGTAAACGTCGCTAAGGGAGTTAGTTACTTAGCTTCGAACAAAACGTTTCAAACTAATTTTAAAAAGTGCTTGACTCAGAGAGCAAGCGATGGTAGATTAGAGAAGTCGCTTTTGAAGAAGCGCGAAACAACGAACCTTGAAAACTGAACAGCAAAACGTCAACAAATAAAGTTCTGGAGCCGACCCTGTCGGTGAAAAGAACAAACGAATCTTCGGATTCAAATTGACATCTTAATTGATGCCAGCAAGAAACTCGAG